>NZ_JBHTWX010000056.1:41577-54532 GCF_042792155.1 Kitasatospora sp. NPDC056651
GGTTTCCCGGCGGCGGGGCCGCGGGGGCGGGGCGCGCCGGACGCCCCCCCGCCGGCGGGGGGGGGGGGGGGGGGGGGGGGGCGGGGGGGGGGGGCGGCGGCCTCGCGCGCGCCCCCCCCCCCCCCACGACCGTGCTCCCGTACCGAGAGGTGTGCCATGACCGCAGCGGACGACCCGCTCGAGCTGCTCGCCCGGGCCCTCGCGCAGACCGCCGGGCTGATCGACGGCACCGGCGTCGAACTGGCCGGCCACCCGACGCCCTGCCGCTCCTGGGACGTCGGCGACCTGATCAGCCACCTCCTGCACGATCTGCGGCAGTTCACCGCACGGGCGAAGGGCGGGCAGCCGGACTGGTCGCAGCCCTTCGAACGGGTGGAGGAGGACTGGCTGCACGCCTTCGAGGCCGGGGCGGAGGAACTGGTCGACGCCTGGCGCGCGGCCGGCGACCTCGGTGGCACCGTGGACATCCCCGGCGCCGGCACCCTGCCGGCCCGCTTCCCGGTGGACCAGCAGACCACCGAATTCGCCGTCCACGGATGGGACTTGGCCCGCGCCACCGGTCAGTCCACCGAGGGCCTGGACCACGAGGTCGCGGACGCGGCCCTGGCCTGGGCCACCGGCGCGCTCAAACCCGGGTACCGCGGCGCGGAGGAGGACCACCACGCCTTCGGCCCCGCCGTCGCCGTGTCCGAGGACGCCCCGGCGTACGACCGGCTCGCGGCCTTCTTCGGCCGCGACCCCCAGGCCGCGGTGCAGTCCTGAGACGTCCCCACGGCGTCTGAGGCCCTACCCGCGCGTCCAGCGGAAGCCGATCTCCGGGTAGCGCGGTGACGGGCCGTCGAGCAGCGGGGCGGGGCGGTCGCGCAGGAAGCGGTCGGCGAAGGCGAGGACGTGGGCGCGGGTGAGCTCGGTGGCGCGGGCCGGGGCCAGGGTGCCGAACAGCGTGGCGTAGAGCTCGGCGGGCAGGTGGGCCGACACGTTGCCGGGGCCGGCGGCGTGCGGCAGGTCGGTGAAGCTGAGGTGGCCGGCGCCACCGGCGCGCAGCTGACGGCCCCAGGCGCGGTGGTGCTCGCGCCAGCGCTGCCAGGTGTCGTGGTCGTCGAGCGCGGTGAGCAGCAGGAACGGCCGGTCCAGCCCGAGGTCCGGGACGGGGGAGCCGAACAGGCCGCCGTCGAGGTCGAGGCCGATCCGCAGCCGCCGGTCCTGGCGCAGCGCCTCGGCGGCCGCGGCGCCGCCCATGGAGTGGCCGAGCACGCCGATCCGCTCCCGGTCGACCCGGAACGGCAGTCGGCGGCCGGTCAGTTCACCGATGACGAAGCGCAGGTCGCCGACCCGCGCGGCGATCTCCTCGCGGTCCTGGGCGTCCCAGTCCGGCGGGTCGTCCGGCAGTGCGCCGCGCACCAGCCGTCCGTCCGGGAACTCGACGGCGGCTGCGTCGTAGGTGTGGTCGACGGCCGCGACGAGGTAGCCGTGCGCGGCCAGCTCCTCGGCCAGCGCGGTGCAGTTGCTGCGGGCGCCGCCGCGGCCGTGCCCGAGCAGCAGCAGGGGGAGCGGGCCGGGTGGCGCGGGCGCGCCGGCGCGGGCGGTGGGGCGGACCAGGGCGAGGGTGCCCGGGTCCAGCGGCAGGCTCCGCTCGATCACGGCCGCGACCCGGGGGGTGGTGTAGGGCGCGCGGGGGCGGCCGGCGGTGGTGTGCGCCGGGTACCAGAGCTGCACCATCAGTTCGCGCGGGCCGGGGGCGGGCGCGAACGGGTCGGCCCGGTCGTGGTCGACCAGGTGCAGGGCCGTGGTGCCGACCGGCCGGCCGGTGGTGGGCGCGGGCAGGTCGATGGTGCGCGGCGGGGCGGCCAGGGCGGGCCCGGCGGGCAGCAGGGCGGCGGCCCCGCCCAGGCCCGCGAGGGCGAGGAGTGAACGGCGCCTGATCATGCGTCAACCTCGGGCGGGCTCGACGACTGGGGCCCGGCTCAGCCTAGGTGGTCCAGACCGGTGGCGCCAGGGTTCCGGTCGGCGGGAGGTGGCAGTGGGCCGGGGGCCGGCTCACGGCTTGGCGGCCTGCCGGGCGGCGGCCTGCTTGATCGCCTCGCGGATGCGCGGGTAGGTGCCGCAGCGGCAGATGTTCTGGATCTGGTCGATGTCCGCGTCCGTCGGGTTCGGGGTGTGGCGCAGCAGGGCGACGGCGGTCATGATCTGGCCGGGCTGGCAGAAGCCGCACTGGGCGACGTCGCAGGCGAGCCAGGCCTCCTGGACGGGGTGCAGCACGTCGCCGTCCGCCAGTCCCTCGATGGTGGTGACGGTGTGGCCGGCGCAGTCCTTGACGGAGCGGGTGCAGGGCTGGAACTCCTGGCCGTCCAGGTGGCTGGTGCAGGCGCGGCAGACGCCCACCCCGCAGCCGTACTTGGGGCCGGTGACGCCGAGCTTGTCGCGCAGCACCCAGAGCAGCGGCATGTCGTCCGGGGCCTCGACGGTGACGGGCTTCCCGTTGAGGACGAAGGTGTGGGTGGGCATCAGGGTCGGGATTCCTCAGCTGGTGGTCAGTGGGTGCCGGTGGGCCGGAAGGCGGCGGCGGGTCAGAAGTCGATCGGGAAGGAGCGCGGGCTGGTGCCGGTCGCGCGGGCGTAGGCGTTGGCGACGGCGGCGGAGGCGGCCGGGACGCCCAGTTCGCCCGCGCCGCCGGGCGGGCCGCTCGGCGGCATCAGGTGGACCTCCACCACCGGCGGGGTGTGCCGCTGCCGGGCGTAGTGGAAGTCGGCGTAACTCCCCTCCCGGAAGGCGCCGTCGTCCAGGTGGTTGCCGGCCTGGAGGATCACCGAGATGCCGTCGACCAGCGCGCCGGTCAACTGTGCCTCCAGGCCCCTGGGGTTGATCGCCCGGCCGACGTCGGCGACGACGACCGCCTTGGTGACCCGGGGGTTGGCCCGGTCGGTGGCGTCCAGCTCCACCAGGTAGCCGGCGCAGGCGCTGTGCTCGTCGTGGTAGCCGATGCCCTGGGCCTGCCCGGGGGGCATCGGCCGGCCCCAGCCGCCCTTCTTGGCGAGGGTGTCCAGCACCGCCCGGCCGGCCGGGCTGCGCAGCCGGTCGCGGCGGAAGGAGAGTTCGTCCTGGCCCATCGCGCGGGCGAGTTCGTCCATCATGATCTCGTCGGAGACCCGGACGGTGCCCGAGTAGACCGAGCGCCAGCTGCCGGTGTGCAGCTCCAGCGGCAGTTCGGCGAGCAGCTGGGTGGGCACGCCGACGTCGTACGGGATCTTCTCGGTGAGCAGGAAGAACAGTTCGGAGGCGGTGAGCCCGGCCAGCGGGAGGTTGTAGCCGGCGGCGGTGAGCATGTCGCCGAGGCCGTGCCCGAGGTCGGTGCGGACGCCGGCCACGTGGTGCTCCCAGCCGAACACCTGGCCGAGGCCGTAGGTGGCCCGGATCCGGTGGTGGCTGGCCGGGCGCATCCGGCCGTGGCGCATGTCGTCGTTGCGGGTCCACATCAGCTTGACCGGGCGGCCGGCGGCCTTGGAGACCTGGGCGGCCTCCAGTGCGGCGTCGAAGAACAGCCGGCGGCCGAACGAGCCGCCGCCGCGCACCACGTGGACGGTGACGGCGTTCTCCGGCAGGCCGAGTTCGGCGGCGATGGTGCCCTGGGCGAGGATCGGGCTCTGCGAGGCGAACCAGAGTTCGGCCCGGTTCGGCCGGACGTCGGCGACGGCGGTGAGCACCTCCATCGGGGCGTGGTTGACGAAGGCGAAGTCGAACTCCCCCTCCACCCGGTGCGCGAGCAGCGGCGGCGGCAGCGACGGCAGGTGGGCGGCGCGCAGCCGGGACCGCACGTCCGCGTCGGACAGGCCGGCAACCGGCCCCGGGTTCCAGGTGGTGCGCAGTGCGTCGCGGGCCTTGAGCGCCTGGTCGAAGGTCTCGGCGAGGACGGCGACGCCGCTCGGGATCTGCACCACGCCGAGCACCCCGGGCATGGCGCGGGCGGCGGAGGCGTCCAGCGACCTGAGGGTGCCGTTGACGGTGCTCGGGCGGGCGACCACGGTGGGCACCGCGCCCGGGATCCGGAGGTCCCCGGCGTACTGGGCGCGGCCGGTGACGATGTCGCGGGCGTCGATCCGGTTGGTGGCCCTGCCCACCACGCGCAGCTGGTCGGCGGTCTTGGGCAGGCTCGGGACGGCGGGGACGGCGACGCCGGCGGCCTCGACGGCGAGTTCGCCGTAGCCGAGCCGGCGGCCGTCGGGGGCGAGGACGGCGGAGTCGGCGGTGCGCAGGGTGGTCGCGGGAACGTTCCAGCGTTTGGCGGCGGCGGTCACCAGGCGGGCCCGGGCGGCGGCGGCCGCCGCGCGCACCGGATCGTACAGCGATCGGACCGAGTTGGAGCCGCCGGTCATCTGGTTGAAGACCAGTTCGGGGCGGGCGTCGGAGAGCGGGACGTCGACGTCGGAGAGCCGGGCGTCGAGCTCCTCGGCGACGATCATGGCGATGGCGGTGGTGAGGCCCTGGCCGACCTCCAGCCGGGGCAGGTGCAGTGCGGCGCGTCCGGCGGCGGTGACCTCCAGCACCAGCAGGTGCGAGGTCGGCAGCCCGGCGGTGATCATCACGTCGCCGATGTCGACGATGTCCGGGATGCCGGGCACGCCGATCAGCTGCTGGGGCAGGACGGTCTCCCGGACGGGCACGGCGGCCTGCGCGGCCTGCGCGGCGGGCCCGGCGGGGTTCGGGGCGGCGGCCTGCGCGGTGGCGGGCGCGGTGGCGTCGAGGCCGAGGCGGGCACCGACCGTGAGGGTGGGCGCGGCCAGCAGGTAGGTGAGGAAGCGCCGACGGCGGGTGGCGCCGTGGTCGGCCCGGGGCGGGGCGCCGTCCGGGGTCTCGTCGGTACCGGCGGCGTTCGGGAGGTGACCGGCGGAGTCCGAGGGTGCGGTGAAGGTGCTGATGAGAGGAACCCTTCGAGCCGGAGACGGCGACCGGACGGGCGGACGGGTAGGCGGGGCGGCCCCGGCCCGGTGCCGGATCGCGAACGCCGTTGAGCATAAAAGGACGCTACTGACGGGTCAACACGGTCAAAGTTGGCCCCTGGTCTGCCCGATCGGGGTTTCGCGGTGATCGGCGCGAGCGGAGTCGGAGCGGGTACGGACGGCGCTTCCGAGGCGCGGGCGCGGCCCGGGCGGGGCCGCCCGGCGGGAAGCGGAGGAGCCAACTGGCGTCCCTCGCACGAGGGTTCAGCGGTCGGTCGGCGGTGCGGCGGCGGCCGTGAGTGGCCCAGGAAGTTCCTTGATCACTGGACTGGTCCACTGGGCCGGTTCCCTCCTAGGGTGGTGGCACGCCGCGACCGGCGGTCACGGGTACGGCCGCCGTGCGCCGCCCGTCCGGCGGTCGCGGGCAGGGGTGACGGTCCGTGAAGACGTTTACACAGCTGAACGCGTGCGGGTGACCGCCGGCTTGCCCGCCGGGTGACGCCCGCGCGCGACCGGAGGAGGGGCATGCCGACCGACCGCGCCACCCGCTGGGGCGGCCTCCCGCCAACCGGCCCCCAACGGACCCTCGCGGCAGCCCAGTTGGCCGCCGCCGTGGGCGACGGCGCCTACTACACCTGCTCCGCGCTCTACTTCACCAGGGTGGTCGGGATGTCGCCGACCGCCCTCGGGCTGGGCCTCACCCTCGCCTGGGCGCTCGGCTCCGTCGCCGGCGTGCCGCTCGGCCACGTCGCCGACCGGCGCGGCCCGCGCCGCACCTCCGTCGCGCTCGCGATCGCCACGGCGGCCGTGGTCGCCGCCTTCCTGGTGATCCGCTCCTACCCGCTGTTCCTGCTCGCCGTCTGCCTCTACGCCACCGCCCAGTCCGGCCTCACCGCCGCCCGGCAGGCACTGGTGGCCGCCCTGGTACCGCCCAGGCAGCGGACCACCCTGCTCGCCCACATCCAGTCGACCCTCAACGGGGGACTGGCCGTCGGCGCCGCCATCGGCGGCATCGCGCTGAGCGTCGGCACCCGGACCGCCTACCAGGGCGCCTTCGCCGTCACAGCCCTCGGCTTCCTGCTCGCCGCGCTGGTCCTGCGGCGGCTGCCCGAGGCCCCGCCCACCGCGGCGCCGCCGGACGGCGGCCCGCGGCTGGCCGTGCTGCGCGACCACCGGTACGCCGCCGTCACCGCCGTCAACGCCGTCCTGCTGCTGCGGATGCCGCTGCTGAGCCTGATCATCCCGCTCTGGATCGCCGAGCGCGCCCCCGGGATCGGCTGGCTGGGCTCGGCGCTGTTCGTGCTCAACACCCTCGCGGTGCTGGCCTTCCAGGTACGGACGGCGCGCGGCGTCACCGGACTGGCACCGGCCGCCCGGGCGGTCCGCTCGGCCGGGGTGCTGCTGCTCGGCTCCTGCGCGGTCTTCGGACTGTCCGCGCTGGACGTGCCGGTCCGGGCGGTCGGCGCCCTGCTGGTCGCCGCCTCCGTGCTCCAGGTGGCGGGGGAGATGCGGCAGTCGGCCGGCAGCTGGCAGATCGCCTTCGACCTCGCCCCGCCCGGGCGGATCGGCCAGTACCAGGGCTTCTTCGGCACCGGCGTCGCCGTCGCCCGCACCCTCGGACCGCTGCTGCTCACCACGCTGCTGCTGGACGGCGGACCGGCGGGCTGGCTGGTCCTGGGCGGGGCGTTCCTCGCGGCCGGCCAGGCCATGGGACCGGTCGCCCGCTGGGCGGCCCGCAACCGCGATCACCCGGTGCCGGCGCCGGTGGCGGTGGGCGTCTGACCCCGGACCCGACGGCGGCGGGTCCGTACCGGCGGCTCCCGCGCCGGAGGGCCGGAAACCCGGTGGCCCCGGCCCGCCGCCCACTGGCATGCTGGCCGCGTGGACCGACCTCAGATCTGGCTCGACTTCGCCCCCGAGCTGCACCTCTTCGTCTCCGCGCCCCGGCGGGCCGGGCGCACCGCGCTGCGCACCGACGGCGCCTCCACCCTCGGCCACGTCGTCGAGTCCCTGGGCGTCCCGCTCACCGAGGTCGGCGGCCTGCTGGTGGACGGCCGGGCGGTGCCCGACACCCACGTACCGGCCGACGGCGAGGAGATCGCCGTCCGGGCCGTGACCAGGCCGCAGCCCTCGCCCGGCCCGCCGCGCTTCCTGCTGGACGTCCACCTCGGCACCCTCGCCCGCCGGCTGCGGCTGCTCGGCGTGGACGCCGCGTACGAGAACCCCGACATCGGCGACGCCGCGCTGGCCGCCCGCTCGGCCGCCGAGCAGCGGATCATGCTCTCCCGGGACCGCGGCCTGCTGCGCCGCCGCGAACTGTGGGCCGGCGCCTACGTCTACAGCCACCGCCCCGCCGAGCAGCTACGCGACGTGCTCTCCCGCTTCGCCCCGCCGCTCCTCCCGTGGAGCCGCTGCACCACCTGCAACGGCACGCTGCGCGAGGTCACCAAGACCTCGGTGCGCGAGCAGCTGCGGGACGGCACCGAGCGCTCCTACGACGCCTTCGCCCAGTGTGCCGACTGCGGCCAGGCCTACTGGCGCGGCGCCCACCACGCCCGGCTGGAGTCGATCGTCACCGAGGCCGTGCGCGACTTCGGGACCGCGCGTGACCTCGGGGCCGCGCGTGACCTCGGGGTCGCCTCCGGGTAGGGCGCCCGGCACCGGCCGGGCGCCCCGCCGCGTCAGGCGTCCACGACCTCCAGCCCGTACGCGGTCACGGCCTGGCGCAGTCCGCCCGGGTAGCCGGCCAGGGCCGGGGTGAACTCCCAGTCCCCGGACGGCTCGCGGTCGAACCGGCCGAGCCGCATCGCGGTGTTGGTCTCCGCGCCGTCCGCGAGGTGCACCGCCGCCGTGTCCTGCCCGGCGCCGGCCTCCAGGATCAGCGCCGGGTCGGCGAACCCGCCCATGGTGGCCTTCGGATGGTTCTCGGTGTCGGCGGCGGCGATCACGACCAGCCGGTCGACCTCGGCGGGCAGTGCGTCGAAGTCCACCATCAGGCAGGCGTTCGCGTCGCCGTAGCCGGTCACCAGCCGCACCGAACCGTCGGGCGTCGAGGCGTTGTTGTAGAACACCAGGTGGTCGTCGGAGAGCGCCTGGTTGCCCCGGCAGACCAGGGCGGCGATGTCGTAGTCCTCCTCGCCGGTCCAGTGCAGGAGCAGTCGGGCGGGCTCGGCGGCCACCTCGATCGCGGGCAGTTCGTCCAGGGCGCCGGCCTGGGCGGAGGCCTCGTCCTGGGCGGGTGCGAAGACCTCGTGGAAGCCGTGGTGCTTGAGCAGCCCGACCAGCTCGGCGCCGTTGATCAGGCTGATCGGCTTGCCCGCGACGAACTGGTGCGAGCTGGGGCCGAACCTGCTGGTGGTGACGAGGACGGCCTTGGTCGCGGCCTGGTCGTGGCGCAGCGTTCCGTACAGGTCCCGCACCGCCGCGGGCGCCACCGTGTCCCGGTACCGCTTCACCTGCACGATCACGTTGCCGCCGCGGAACGGGTCGGGGTCGGTGCCGCGGACGTCCACCCCGCCGTCCCGTGACCGGGCGGTGAGCTCGACCTTCATGCCCATCGCCTCCATCAGCCGGGCGATGAGCTTTTCGAACTCCACCGGGTCCATCGCCAGCAGTAGCTGGAGCTCGCGGACGCGCCTGGCCATCCGGCCGCGGTTGGCGTTGGTGTCGTCCCGGAGGTGGCGGAACAGCGCGCGCTGGGCGCGGCGTTCGTCGACGTCGGGGTTGCTGAGGCGGTGGAGCTTCCGGCTCCGGGACATGGGCGTGCCCCCTCTTGCATGGTGACGGTTGTTGCACGCGCCACCGTAGGGGAACGTGGACGAAGAGATGTCGGGCCGTCAGTTCCGCCGCACAATCGAGATCTGGGAGCGTCCTGCCTTTTCGGCCCGGGTCGGGCGTCGGCCGGCGGGACGTCCGCTACGCCGCGTGCAGGTCGAGGGTCCAGGCGTGGGTGGTGTAGGCGCCCATGCGGGTCGGGTGGCGTTCGACCAGGGTGGCGGTGAGGTGGTCGGCGGTGTGCCGGAGCGAGCCGGTGAACCGCGGCTGCTGGTCGGGGGCCAGCGGGAGCAACTCGGCCAGCACGGCGTCCTCCAGGTCCCGTCCGACCGCGCGCAGCACCCCGGCGTCCAGGACCAGCAGGGTGTCGTCCGGCAGGACCACCGGTGGCGGGGTCCGCGGGTCGGCGAGCAGCGGGCCGGGCTCGATCCGGCCGCCGGGCAGCAGGCGGACCACCCGGCTCCCGGTGGGGCGGCGGCGGTCCGTCTCGACCACCCGGAGGCTGTCGCCGACCACGTAGTGGCCGAAGCTGTGCCAGGAGTCCAGCGGGGTGCCGTCCCGGTCGTGGGCCGAGCTGCGGAGGGTGTCGCCGTCCTCCAGGCCGAGGACGAAGCGGCCGTCGTCGAGTGCCGCACCGTGCTCGCCGCGCAGTTCGGCGACGGTGCTGCCGTCGGCGAGGTCCAGCAGCAGGGCCGGGCCGCAGCGGTCCCCGGCGCTGTGGCCGACGGGGTCGGTGGTGACCAGCGCGCGGCCGGCGGAGAGGTGGGCCGCGTTGGGCCGCCCCGGGCAGGACCGCCACCAGCGGGACCGGCCGGTGGCGTCGACGCAGTCGAGCCCGCCGCCGCGCGCGTGCAGTTCCAGTCCGTCCCGGCGGGCCAGCGGCCCCTCCGGGCGGCCCTGCGGCCGTCCACCACCGCGGTGGTGCCGATCCATGACAGTGACCCGCCAACTCCCCATGGTCCGGAGCCTAGTGGACCGGGGTGGACGGCGGGGGTGCTTTCGGTGGCCGGGTCGACGGCGGACAATTCACCCAGGAGCCGAGGAGGAGGCCGCGGTGGAGTTCGAGGTCATGATCGAGATCCCGCAGGGGTCGCGCAACAAGTACGTGATGGACTTCGTGGCGGGCCGGATCCGCCTGGACCGCACGCTCTTCACGGCCACCCGCTACCCCGCCGACTACGGCTACGTCGAGGGGACCCTGGGCGGCGACGGCGAGCCGCTGGACGCCCTGGTGCTCGGCCGCGAGCCGGCCGTCCCCGGCTGTGTGCGGACCTGCCGGGCGGTGGGCATGTGGGTGATGCGCGACGAGCGCGGCCCGGACCAGAAGGTGCTCTGCGTCCCGGCGCGCGACCCGCGCTACGAGGACCTGCGGGAGATCGGCGACCTCCCCCGGTTCGACCTGCTGGAGATCACGCACTTCTTCCAGGTGTACAAGGACCTGGAGCGCGGCAAGTCCGTCGAGGGCTCGCACTGGGCGGGCCGCGAGGCCGCGTACGCCGAGATCGCCGAGTCGCGCGCCCGCGCGGCGGGCACCCGCTACGCCGACCCGGCGTAGCGGGCACCCGGCCGGGCCGGGCCGGGGCGCCCGGCCGGCGGACCGTCAGGGGCGGAGCCGGACGGAGCTCAGGATCGCCCGCACCTCGTCGCCGATCGCGGCCTCGTTCCGCTCGAACTCCGGTGCGGTGAGCTGCTGCGGGTCGGCCGGCAGACCGGTGAGGACGGGGGTGTGCAGGTGCCCGCCGGGCAGCTGCGGGGCGGTGAGCAGGCGCAGCCGGTTGGAGCGGTAGGCGATCTCGTTGGACAGGTACCCGCCGCCGCCACCGGCGACCGCGCGGGAGCCGGGGGTGGGGCCGTCGGGCCGGTAGACCGGGGCGGTGGCGCCCATCGGGATCTCGGTGACGAAGGTGTCGAGCTGGACCGGGAAGGGCTGCTGGACGGTCGTCATGGCGGCGACCGGCAGGGTGGTGCGGACGAACTGCGGTCCGGCGCCCAGACCCGGGGCGTCCACCGGGTGCTGGGTGGTGCCGCCGGAGAGCGCGTCCCTGTTGTCCGGGGCAGGGTCGGCGGAGCGGGCGCGGCCGGCCCACTCCTCCAGGGTGAACTTGCCGGGGTAGCCCTGGCTGATGGTGGTGATCAGGTCGGCGGACTGCCGGCCAGGCCGCAGGTGCGGGGCGAAGGCGCGCTCCACGATGCCCTCGTCGAAGTCCCCGTAGCGCACCGGCAGGACCACCGCCCGGACCTCGGCGGTGCTGCCGTCGGCGAGGGTGATCCGCTGCCCGTGCAGTTGCAGGACGGCCGAGCCGGAGGGGTTGGAGCGGCGCGGCTCGGTGCCCAGGCCGTACGGGTCGAAGCCGCTGACGAAGATCCGCCGGACGCCGTGGGCGGAGCCGAAGCCGTCGTCCAGGCCGCGCGAGGCGTCCTCGAAGCGGGAGCGCAGCGCGGCGTGGTCGACGTCGAACCCGGGCTGCCAGCGAGCGAGCTGGACGGTCATGGCGAGCCTGGTCCAGTACAGCGGACGGTCGTCCCGGGCGGGCAGTTCGCCGCTCGGCCGGCGGCCCTGGGCGCGGTCCAGGCCGGCCTGCCAGAGGTTCCGGCCCCAGGCGTCCACCACCCGCTCGGCCTGCCGGGCGTTGCGGGCGGCGCACAGCGCGGCGGGGAAGGCCCCGGGCAGCTCGCCGAGGCCCGAGCGCTCGGTGAAGGCGGTCGTGCGGGTGTCCTGGAGGCGGGTCTGCTCGGGATCCAGCGGCACCGCGGCCGAGGTGCGGCAGCCGGCCGGGGCGGCCTGGGCGACGGCGGGGACCAGCAGGGCGGCGAGCGTTCCGGTGAGTGCGGCGGCCAGTCCGGCGGCGCGGCGTAGACATGTCATGTCTGCTGACAATAGGTCTGGACCTGACGGCCCGCCAGGGAATCGGCGCGGTGGTTGTGGCGGGGTGACCGACGGTGACGCGAAGCCGATGGTTCGACCGGGAACCGGTGTGAGCTCTACAGCGTTGTCGTGGTCGAACAGCGGTACTCGTACGGTGGTGGAGGAGTTCCATGAGCGTGGCCCTGACGAAGGGCGGCAACGTCTCCCTGGGCAAGCAGGCCCCCGGGCTCCGGGTGGCCCGGGTCGGCCTCGGCTGGACGGCCGGGCCCGGGTACGACCTGGACGCCAGCGCGCTGCTCTGCGGGGCGGACGGGAAGGTCGCCTCGGACCAGAACTTCGTCTTCTTCAACAACCTGCGGAGCCCGGACGGCTCGGTCCGCCACCACGGGGACTCCGGCGGCGGCGCCGACCGGGAGCAGATCGAGGTCCGGCTCGCGGAGGTCCCCGCCGAGGTGGAGAAGATCGTCTTCGCGGTGGCGATCTACGACGCGGCCCAGCGGCGGCAGACCTTCGGGCAGGTGCGCGGCGCCTTCATCCGGGTCGCCGACCAGGACGGCGGCGCCGAGGCGGTCCGCTACGACCTGGCGCCGGAGGGCGGCGGCGAGACGGCGATGGTGTTCGGCGAGCTGTACCGGCACGGCGCGGACTGGAAGTTCCGGGCAGTCGGGCAGGGGTACGCCACGGGGCTGGCGGGCATCGCCACGGACTTCGGGGTGGACGTCCTGCAACCCGCGCCCGCCGCGCCCGTACCGCCGGCCGTGCCCGCCCCGCCGGTGCCCGCCGCCCCGCCGGTGCCCGCCGCCCCGCCGGTGCCCGCCGCCCCGCCGGTGCCCGCCGCCGCGCCGATCGTTCCGATGAACCAGCCAGGACCAGGGAGTTCCCCAGTGACGTGCTTCTTCGACCCCTCGCACGGTGCCGGCACCACGGCGGTGTTCTGGTCGCCGCAGTGGGGCGTGCCGCGCCAGATCGAGGCCTGCGTGGCCTGCGCCCAGCGGGTGCAGACCAACGTCCCGCCGTTCTACACCCCGGCGCAGGCCGGCTACCCGCAGCCGGTCCAGCAGGGCCAGCCCCAGGTGCCCGGCCAGCAGGCCCAGGGCGGCGGGCGGCGCTTCGGCACCGGCGCCCTGATCGGCGCCGGCGCGGCCGGGCTGGTCGGCGGCGCGCTGCTGAACGAGGCCTTCGACGACGATCCGCAGGTGGTCGTCAACAACTACTACGAGGACGACAGCTTCTTCTAGGCCGTCAGGCGGTCGGTTCGGCAGGCCGGCACAGATCGGCAGACCTGTTGGCCGGCAGGTCGCGGCCGCGGGGGGGGCGCCCCGGGGGGCCCCCCCCGCCCCCCCCCCCCCGGGGGGGGGGGGGGGGATTGGGCCCCCCCCCC
>NZ_JBHTWX010000057.1:0-52920 GCF_042792155.1 Kitasatospora sp. NPDC056651
CACGCTCGGCTGGCAAACCCCAGCCGAGCGTCTACGTGATCTACTCACCGTCTGAAACCAAGCGGTGTTGCGACGACCCCTTGAACCCAAGGATCGGCCCGGGCCTTCATGATCAACTGGCCCGTCCCGGCGCGGGATTCACCCCGGCACGCCGCCCCGCCACCCGCCGCACCCCCGCCGCCCTCGGCCATCCCCCGCACACCGACCGGCAGTTCGGCCCGCCGACGTACACGAAGCACACCGGTCCCGTACGACCCGGAGCGGGAATGAGCCGGCCCCTGGCCCCCGGCCCGGGTACGGACCAGGGTCCGACACGGGTTCGACGGGCCCGTGGTCCCGGGATCGTGGCCGGTGGACGCCGACCGGCCCCCGCTGCGGCGGGGCCGCCGCGCGGCGGGAGCGATACCAGAAAGGGGCAGGGGGGCCATGAAGTCCGTCACCACGACGATGGTGGGCCGCGAGGACGAGCAGGCGGAGCTCGTGGCGTTCGTGAGATCCGCCGCCGGCCAGGCCCTCGTCCTGCGGGGGGAGGCCGGAGTCGGCAAGAGCTCGCTGCTGGGCCACGCCGTCGCGCTGGCGGAGCGGGAGGGCCACCTCGTCGTCCGGGCCGCCGGCGTCGAGGCGGAGTCCGAACTGCCCTACGCCGGGCTGCACCAGTTCCTCCACCCGCTGCTCGCCGACGCCGCCGGGCTGGAGGACGGGACCCGGGCCGTGTTCGACGCCGTGTTCGGCGGGGTCCAGGACGATCCGCCCTCGGTCATGACGCTCGGCATCGCCGTGCTCGGCCTGCTGTCGCGCTCCGCCGCCCAGCGGCCGCTGTCACTGGTCCTCGACGACGGCCAGTGGCTGGACGACGCCAGCGCCGACGTCTGCGGCTTCGTCGGCCGGCGCCTGGCGGGCGGCCCGGTGAGACTGCTGGTCGCGGTCCGCACCGACCTCGCCTCACGGTTCGACACCGCCGCACTGCCCGAACTGCCGGTCGCCGCCCTCTCCGACGAGGACGCGGCCCGCCTGCTGGACCACCGGTACCCGGAGCTGAGCCGGCCGGTCCGCCGGGCCGTGCTGGAGCAGGCCCAGGGCAACCCGCTGGCCCTGCTGGAGCTGCCCGCCCACTTCTCCGGCCGGACGGGCGACCTCCCGGTCGAGGAGCTGATCGGCCGGCGCGGCGTGCCGCTGCCCCGGCGGCTGCAACAGCTGTACGGCACCCGCATCGCCGCCCTCGACGAGCCCGTCCGCTCCGAACTGCTGAAGGGCGCGCTCGACGGCGCCGGTACCCCGAGCGGCACCGACGCCGCCCCCGGCACCCGCTACCGGATGCGCGACGCCGACCCGGCGGTGGCCGCCGGGCTGCTGGACATCGAGGTGGTCACCGGCGACCTCGTCTTCCGCCACCCGCTGGTGCGCTCCGCCGTCGTGCGGATGGCCACCCCCAACCAGCGCCGCGCCGCACACCTGGCGCTGGCGCGGGTCCACCGGGAGAACCTCGAACGCCGGGCGACGCACCTGGCGGCGGCCACGGTCGATCCGGACGAGGACGTCGCCGGCGTCCTGGAGGCCGCGGCCGAGTCGGCGACCCGGCGCGGCGGCGCGCTGGCCGCCGTGGCCTGGCTGACCCGGGCCGCCGAGCTCAGCGAGGACCACACCGGCCGCTCCCGGCGGCTGGCCGACGCGGCCTTCGTCGCCGCCCACGCCGCCCGCCTCGGCCAGGCGCACCGGCTGGTCCGGGCGAACCTCGCGCCCGGTTCGACGACGTCGCCGGCCTCGGTGCTGGCGGCCGCCTACCAGGCGCTCTACCAGGACGGGGACGTCCGCTCCACCCACCGGCAGGTCTCCGCCGCGATCGAGAAGCTGCGGGACGCCGGGGCGGCCGCCGGCGGCTCCGCCGAGCCGCAGGAGGTCCTCACCCGGCTGGTGATCCTGCTCCTGGCGATCAGTCAGTTCAGCGGGGACCGCGCGGCCTGGGAGAGCACCCTCGGGCTCCTCGACTCGCTCGGCGACCGGGTCACCGAACGCGTCCGCCTCTTCGGCGGCACCTGGAGCGACGTGACCAGGCACGGAGCGGGCTGGGCCGAGCCGCTGCGCCGGACCGCCGCGGACCTGTCGGACCTGGACCCCTGGGACATCAGCCGGCACGCCACGGCCGCGTACCAC
The DNA here is from genome assembly GCF_042792155.1 of Kitasatospora sp. NPDC056651. Classification (NCBI taxonomy): domain Bacteria; kingdom Bacillati; phylum Actinomycetota; class Actinomycetes; order Kitasatosporales; family Streptomycetaceae; genus Kitasatospora; species Kitasatospora sp. NPDC056651. The sequence goes on from NZ_JBHTWX010000057.1 coordinate 2,152, forward strand.
CTCGACGTCCTGAGCCACTACCGCCCCCACCTCCAGCGGGTGGTGGACCGCGAGCTGGAGACCGGCGCCATGGCCACCGGCATGGTCATGCTGCACCAGATCATGCTCGACCAGATGACGGTCGGCGAGTGGGCCGAGGCCGAGGGGACCGGGCAGCGCGGCCTGCACCTGGCGACCGAGCACGGCCACCACCTGTTCGCGGCCCAGAGCCGCGCGTACCTGGCCCAGCTCGCCGCGCTGCGCGGGCAGGTCGCACGGGCCCGGGACCTCCAGGCCGAGGTGGACGCCTGGGCCCGCCCGCGCGGCGTGGGCTTCCTCACCCAGGTCGCCGACTCGGCCGGCGCGACCGCCGCACTGGGCTCCGGCGACTACGAGAGCGCGTACCTCTACGCCATCGGCATCACCCAGCCGGGCACCTTCCGGCCCTACGCGTACCAGGCCTCGCGGACCCTGCTCGACCTGGTCGAGGCCGCCCGGCACACCGGACGCGCCGAGCAGGCCCGGGCGCACGCCCTCGCCGCCCGCGACGCCGGACTGCCGCGGGTGTCGCCCCGCCTGGCGCTGATCACCCACGGCGCGCTGGCGATGACCGCCGAGGACGAGCGGGAGGCCGCCGAGATGTTCGCGCTGGCCGAGTCCCACCCGGACGCCGCCCGCTTCCCGTTCGAACTGGCCCGGATCCGGCTGGCGCACGGCATCCGGGTGCGCCACGTCCAGGACCGGGCGGCGGCACGGCGGTACCTCGTCCCTGCGGCCGAGGCGTTCGAGCGGCTCGGCGCGGCCGGCTGGAGCGAGCGGGCCCGGGCCGAACTGCGCGCCACCGGCGCCCCGCCCCGGGTCTCGGCGCTGAGCCTGGCCTCACTGACCTGGCAGGAACGCCGCATCGCCGACCTGGCCGCCGGCGGTCTGACGAACAAGGAGATCGGCGAGCGGATGCACCTGTCGCCGCGCACTGTCAGCTCGCACCTGTACCGCGTCTTCCCCAAGCTGGGCATCACGGCCCGGGCGGCGCTGCGCGACGCGCTGAGCCGGGCGGAGGAGGCCCCGCGGGTCTGACGGGCCGGCGCTCAGCGCGGTGCGGCCGGGCGCTCAGCGCGGTGCGGCCGGGCGCTCAGCGCGGTGCGGCCGGGCGCTCAGCGCGGTGCGGCCGGGACCGCGGCGCCGTTGCCGGCCAGCCAGCCGAGCACGTGGTCCGCGACCGAGCGCCAGCCGCCGTCGAACACCAGGGAGTGCCCCCGGTCGACGAACTGCTTCAGATCGGTCACCGCGCGGGAGTCCCCGTAGAGCTTGTAGACCGAGCGGGTCACGGCGTCCGGGACCATCCGGTCCTCCTGGCCGGACACCAGCAGGAGCGGTCCGCGGCCCGTGTCGGCCGGGTCCACCACGGCGGCGGCCGTCCCCGCGGCGGCGCGGTCGAGCCCGAGGTCCGCGAGCAGCCGCAGCGGGGCCGGGACGGCGTACCGGTCGAACAGCCGCGCGGCCTCCTGCTCGCCGACCGCGTTGGCGACGAGGTGCCGGAACCGGGCCCGCGACAGCGCCTCGAAGCCCGGGTGCCGGGCCGCGCCGGCCGGCACCGGCTCGAAGCCCGGATGCCGGGACGGGCCGGCCGGCAGCGGCGCCAGGGCCACGGCGGCGCGCCCCAGGTCGGCGCCGAGCAGGTGCTGGGCGATCAGGCCGCCCGCCGAGTGCCCGATGAGGACCGGCGGGTCGTCGAAGGAGCGCACGACCGTCTCGTAGTGGGCGGTGAGCGCGGCGAGGCCGAGGTCGCGCAGCGGGCCGGGATCGCGGCGGACCTGCTCGGCGCTGGGGGCCTCGCCCGGCCAGCCCGGGACGCACACCGCGTAGCCGTGCGCGGTGAACCGTTCGGCCCAGCCCTCCCAGGAGGACCTGTGGAACCAGGCACCGTGGATCAGGACGACGGGGGTTTGCTTCACGGCCAGGCCTTCCGCTCGCGCACGACGGTCCGCCGGCGTCGCGGCGGTCCTCTCGAGGATCACCGAGCGGTGGCGGCGCGGGAACAGTCGGATGACTGAAGGCCTTTCGCGCGCCCCCGGCCGTCCCGGCGTCATGTGACTGATGTGTCCGGCCGGTGGCCGCGGAACAGTGGCGGCACCGGTGAGCCTCCGGGAGGGATCGGACCTGATCGACAGGCGTACCTCCACCAGGCCGCCCGGCCCCGGGCCGGTCAGTCGCGCGAGCCGTCGACGCAGCGGAAGCTGCTCGCGGCCGCCGGGTCACCGTGGCCGGTGTAGCGGGACACCATCGGGTAGCGGCACACGTCGCGGGCGACGTCCTGACCGGTGGCGGTGGTCAGGGTGGCGTGCAGCACCGCGGGCGCCTTGCCCCGCTCGACCCAGGCGGTCAGCGCGGCCAGGTCGTCGCTCCTGCCGCCGTCCAGGCCGCAGTGCGAGACGCCCGGGGCCAGGAACAGCCGGTAGAAGTCGTCGACCTTCCTCGTCCCGCCCATCCTCTCGTCCACGCGCTCGCGGTAGTCGACCGTTCCCCCGGTGGGGATGATCGGATCGGCCGCGCCGTGCCAGCTGATCAGCTTGCCGCCGGCGTCGCGGAACGCGGAGAGGTCCGCGTCACGGGTGCCCATGGACGGGTCGTACTCGGCGCGGGCCCTGCGGAAGATCTCGTCGAACTGGGCGCGGGTCAGCTTCGAGGTGTCGAACCCGGGCTGCTTCCGGACGAAGGTGGCGGCCCACACGGACGGCACGAAGAACGGCGCGCCCGTGGTGACCCCGTTCTCGGTCCTGCTGGCCGCCAGGTAGCGGAAGTCGGCGCCGACCGGCAGGCCGTACCAGAGCCGCTTGCCGCTCACGTCGCGCGGACCGTCCCAGATCCTGCGGACCACCTCGGCGTCCGCCTCGGTGATGGTGACCTGCTTGCCCTCGCACAGGACCTTCGTGCCGACCAGGCGGCGCGGGTTGAAGTCGCACCGCCCCGGGTCGCCGATCAGGCCGTCGGCGATGCCGTCGAGCTTGTCGCAGGCCTTGAGGGCCGCCTGGTCGAAGGCGTCGAACTCGCACCCGGTCGGGTAGGTGTGCGCCTCGTTCATCACCACCTGCGGCCACAGGGTGGCGATCTCGAACTGGTTCCAGTTGATGCCCGGCGCCGAGGCGTTGATGCCGTTGAAGTCCTTCGGGTACCGCTGGGCCTCCATGTAGCCCTGGCGGCCGCCGGTGGAGCAGCCGTTCCAGTAGGAGTAGGCCGCCGGCCTGCCGTAGACGTCGGCCACCACCTGCTTGCCGACCACCGCCATCTCGTGGGCGGAGCGGGAGGCGAAGTTGTCCACGAGCGCGGTGTTGACGCGCCCGGAGGAGTCCAGGGCCCAGCTGGTGTCCAGCGCCCCGCCGACACCGGCGTCGGTCGTGGCGGCGGCGTAGCCCTGCTTGACGGCCGCGGCGAGCCCGGCGCCGCTGTCCGCGGCGGAGTAGGCGCTGCCGCCGACGCCCTGGAAGCGGCCGTTCCAACCGGCCTGCGGCAGCCAGACGTTCACCTTGGCGTGGTCGTTCGCGCCGGGGTGGGTCAGGGTGACCGTCACCTCGCAGTGCGCCGGGACGTCGGGCACCGAGCCGCCGCCGAGCGGCGGGACTCCGGGCACCTGGAAGGTGCCGGCCGGGACGGCGGTCGCGGTCACCGACTCCACCGCGGTGCCCTCCGGGGCCGCGAACGCGGACGGGGCACAGGTGAAGGACACCGGGGCGGCGCTCGCGGTGAGCGTGAGCTCCCCCGACGCGCTCGCCGCCGACGTGTGGACGGCGGTCGCGGCGACCAGCGGGACGCAGGCCGCGACGATGGCCGGAAGCCGTCGTTTCATGATCTCTCCTCGGAATCAGGGGAATCGGGGATGGCGCCATCACTGTGGCCGCCGCACCGGCGCCGCCGCATCAGTCACCTGACGCTCAGTCGGAGAGCCGTTCGGACCGCCTGAACGTCCGGACGTTCGACGTCAGTTGACCGATGCCGCCGGTCCCGGCCGAGGGCGAGAGTGGGGACCGCCGGGAGGGCGGTCACGCCCCCGTCGCCCTCCCGGCTCCCCCTCCCCCGGCCGGGCCCGCCTCACCGGCCGGAGAAGGCACCCTCGATCTCGCGGCGGGAGGAGATGCCCAGCTTGGTGAAGACCTTCCGCAGGTGCCACTCGACCGTGCGGGGGCTGAGGAACAGCTGCGCGCCGATCTCCGCGTTCGGGTGCCCGGACGCCGCGAGGCGGGCGATCTGTGCCTCCTGCGGCGTCAGGACCGGTGCGTCGAGGGCCCGCTTGCGGACGGTCTCGCCGGTGGCGAGCAGCTCCCGCCTGGCCCGCTCGGCGAACGCCTCCATGCCCGTCTCCACCGCCGCCCCGTGCGCCGCCCTCAGCTCGGTCCGGGCCTGCGCGCGCCGGTTCCGGCGGCGCAGCCACTCCCCGAGCAGCAGCCGGGCCCGGACCTCGAACACGCCGAGCCCGCCCCGGCCGAAGTGGTCGACGGCCTCGCGGTAGCGGTCCTCGGCCCGCTCGGGTGCTCCGGTCAGGGCGGCGGCGACCGCGTGCGCGCCCAGGGCCCACGGTGTGCCGGCCCGGCTCCAGTCGGCGAGCCGCTCGCACGCCCGGGCCGCCGTGGCCTGGTCCCCGGTCCGGGTCGCGGCCTCGACCAGTTCGCCGCAGGTCCACAGGTGCACGACCGGGTCCTGGTGTTCCACGCCCCGCAGCGCCGCCTCCAGGGCGAGCGCGTAGTTGCCCAGACCGTTGTGGAGCACGGCCCGGGCGCACGCCGCCACCCCGACGAGCCGGCCCAGGCCGCGCCGCTCGCCCTCGCGTTCCATCGCCTCGATCGCTTCCAGGGCCGGCCGTTCCCGTCCCCGGTACGCGCTGATCAGCGCCTCCGTGGCGGTGCGCGTCACCGCGCCGGTGGTGGCCCTCTCCAGGGCCTCGGCCTCGGCCAGCAGTTCGCCGCCCTGGGAGAAACGCCCCGCGAAGCCCAGCCCGGACGCCTGGAAGGGCAGCGCCGTCGAGAGGACCGACAGTGTTCCCGTCCGCCGGGCGGAGCGGATCGCCCGGTCGCCGATGTCCAGCCAGCCCTGGAGGTCCCCCAGCGCCGCGGCGGCGTTCCCGGCCGCCCACAGGACGGACGGGTCCTCCTCGCCGGTGAGGGAGCGCAGCGCCCGCGCCAGCAGCGGGAAGGCGGCGACCGGGCCGTCCACGGTCCAGACGACGAGGGCTCCGAGGAGGACACCCGCCGCCTCCTCACCGGGCGGCAGGTCGCGGGCGGCCTCGGCGACCCGCCGCAGCGCGCCCTCGTCGTACCGGCCGGCCCAGACGGCCGCGTCGAACGCCGCGAGGCAGGTCTCCCGCGCGAGGACCGGGTCGAGGTCCCTGAACCTGCCCGCCGCGTCGAGCAGCGGACGCACCGCGCCCCTCCCCGAGTCGGTCATGGACGAGGCCCTGGCCCGCAGCCGGCCGGCCTGGGCCTGCTGCAGCCGGTCCAGCGGCCCCAGTTCGGCCGCGGCGAGCAGGTCGGGGACCCGGTCCGGCACGCCCGCGGCGACGTGGGCCGCCGCGGCCGCCAGCGCCCGCCGCGCCCGCGCCTCCGGGCAGGGGGTGAGCGCGGTGGCACGTTCCAGGAAGGAGGCGGCGGCCGCCCGGCCGCCGCGCGCCAGGGCCCGGTCGGCGGAGCTCGCCAGTGCGGCCGCGACCTGTTCGTCCGGCCCGACCGCGGCGTGGGCCTGGTGCCAGGCCCGCCGGTCGGGGTCGCGGTCGGCGTCGGTGGCCTCGGCCAGGGCGCGGTGTGCCGCGCGCAGCGTGGCGGCGTCCGCGCCGCGCCAGACGGCCGAACGCACCAGCGGGTGCCGGAACCGCACCGCGGCTCCCAGCGCGACCAGGTCCGCGACCTCGGCCGGCGTCGCGGCCTCGGGGCCGATGCCCAGCAGGCGCAGGGCCCGCCACAACAGCGGCCCGTCGCCGACCGGTTCGACCGCCGCGACCAGCAGCAGGGCGCGGGTGTCGGCCGGCAGCGCGTCGACGCGCCGGCGGAAGCCGTCCTCGACCCTGGTCGCCAGCGGCCCGGCGCCGGGCCCTCCGAAGCCGAAGGCCAGCTCCACCGGGGACAGGTCCCGGGGCAACTCCAGCAGGGCGAGCGGGTTCCCGCCGGTCTCGGCGACGATCCGGTCCCGCACCCGGGCGTCGACCGGCCCCGGCAGCGCGCTGTCGAGCAGCGCCCGGGCCTCGGCGTCGGCCAGCCCGCCCAGCACCAGTTCCGGCAGGCCCGAGAGGCCCTCGTCGCCCTTGCCGTCGGCGACCCGCTCGGCGAACACCAGCGCCACCGACTCGGCGTCCAGCCGGCGCCCGACGAACGCCAGGATCCGCTGGGACATCAGGTCCAGCCACTGCACGTCGTCGACCAGGCACACCAGCGGCGACCGGGCGGCCGCCTCGGCGAAGAGACCGAGCACCGCCATCCCGACCAGCAGCATCTCGGGCGGGGTCCCCGCGCTCAGGCCGAACGCGACCCGCAGCGCGTCCTGTTGCACCGGCGGCAGCCGGTCGAGCCGCGGCAGCAGCGGGGCGCACAGCTGCTGCAGGGCGGAGTAGGCGAACTCGGACTCGGCTTCGACGCCGGCGGCGCGGATGGTCTGCCACTGCCCCGCCCGCCCGGCCAGGTGGTCGAGCAGCGCCGACTTGCCGACACCGGCCTCCCCGCGCAGCACCAGCACCCGGCTGCGCCCGTCGCGCACCTCGCGCAGCAGGCGGTCCAGTGCCTCCGACTCCCGGGCACGCCCGAGCAGCTGGTGGTTCGCGGGCTGCGGCATGGCACCTCCGGGACGGGTTCCTCCCGGAGGAGCTCCACCCATCCTACGAACACCGGGGCCTGCTGAGCTGCACGGATTCGATCATCCCCCGGCCACCCCCGCCGACCCCGCGCCGAACCGCCGGTGCCACCGGCCCGGGGCGGTCGCCCCGGGCCGGTGGCATGGGTGGTCAGCGTCCGGGGGCCCGGAGGGTGACCTCCTGGAGGAACCACTCGTTGCCGTCGGGGTCGGCAAAGCGGGCGAAGGTGCCGTAGCTGGGCCGTCCCGGGGCGACGCCGGGCACCCGGTGGGTCCCGCCGGCGTGGTGGAAGACACCGGTCGTGTCGTGGAAGGGGCCGTCGATGTCGACTCCGCGCCGGGCCAGTTCCCCGACCGCCCGCTCGATGTCGGTCACGACCAGGTGCAGTCCCCGGGCGAAGCCCACGGGGAGCGCGGTCAGTCCCTCCCCGAAGACGACCGAGCAGGCGGAGCCGGGCGGGGTGGCCTGGACGATCCGGTAGCCCTCCTCGATCGGGAAGTCCGCGTCGAGGCGGAAGCCGAGCGTGTCGACGTAGAACTCCTTGGCGATCTCGACGTCGGAGACGGGCAGGACGATGACTTCGAGCTTCAGCTCCACGGGGGTGTTCTCGCTTTCGGGAGAGGGGGGTGGTGGGGTCCGCCGGACGCGGCGGCCGCGGGCGGTCCGTGCTACCGCAGCGACCGGAAGGCGGTGCGGAGTTCTTCGGCCAGCAGCTGCGGCTGCTCCCAGGCGGCGAAGTGCCCGCCCCGGTCGACCTCGTTCCAGTGGATGATGTTGCCGAAGGTCCGCTCGCCCCAGCTGCGCGGCGCGGGGTAGATCTCGGCGGGGAAGACCGTCACCGCGACCGGCAGCTTCGGGATGGGGACCGCGTTGAACGGTCCGCCGCCGGCCTGGGCGCCCTCCCAGTACAGCCGGCAGGAGGACGCGCCGGTGCCGGTCAGCCAGTACATCGAGATCGCGTCGAGCATCTCGTCGTAGCCGAGGACCTTCTCGGGCACGCCGGCCGAGTCCGTCCACTCCGCGAACTTGTCGTAGTAGTAGGACGCCATGCCCACCGGGGAGTCGGTGAGGGAGTAGGCGATCGTCTGCGGGCTCCGGTTCATCATCGCCGCGTAGCCGAAGCCGTCGCGGTAGAAGTGCAGCAGCCGCTCGTACGCCCGCTTCTCCTCCACCGACAGGCCGGCGGGGGTCGGGTCGAAGTTGCGCAGCCGGCGCAGGATGTCGTCCGGCACGGTCCCCGGCATGTTGACGTGGATGCCGAGCAGCCCCTTCGGCTGCTGGACGGCGAGCACCTCGGAGAGGATCGCGCCGTGGTCGCCGCCCTGCGAGACGTACTCCGGGTACCCGAGGCGCGTCATCAGCTCGTGGAAGGCGGGCGCGATGCGGGCGAAGTTCCACCCGGGCCTGGTCGGCTTGCCCGAGAAGCCGTAGCCGGGCAGGGTCGGCAGCACCAGGTGGAAGGCGTCCTCGGCGCGACCGCCGTGCGCGGTGGGGTTGGTCAACGGGTCGATGACCTTCAGCAGTTCGACGATCGATCCGGGCCAGCCGTGGGTCATCAGCATCGGCATGGCGCCGGCGTGCGGGGAGCGGATGTGGGCGAACTGGATGTCCAGCCCGTCGATCTCCGTGACGTACTGCGGCAGTTCGTTGAGGCGCCGCTCCAGCTTGCGCCAGTCGTACCGGGTGCCCCAGTACTCCATCAGCGGCCGCATCCTCGCCAACTGCGCGCCCTGGCCGCGGTCGTCGACCGTCTCGCGGTCGGGCCACCGGGTCGCCCGGATGCGCCGCCGCAGGTCGTCGAGGTCCCCCTGCGCCACCTTGATGCGGAACGGGCGGATGCCGGATCCCGGCCGCGGCGCCCAGCCGGATGCCGTCCCGCCGGCGGCCGGCGCGGCTCCCTGACCGGTGTCCGCCCGGGCCGGGGCGGACAGGGCGGCCTGGCCGGCGACGACGCCGGCCGCGGCGAGGCCGAGGAAGCGGCGTCGGCCGGTGCCGGAGCGGTTCGGGTTCTCGTTCACTGCCATCGAGGACTCCTCGTGTCCGTCGTGCGGGAATGCGGGATGCGGGGAGGGCCGGGAAGGCAGGGAAGGCCGGGAAGGCCGGGAAGGGGATCGGGCCCGGCGCTCGGCCGCGACTCCGGCCGCGCTCCTCACTGGTGCAACTCTGCGGCGCGGGCACCGACCGGAGCATCAGTCAGATGGCTCAACAACCGGGTTCAGTCAAACGCCGGGCCGGGCACGGTCCTCCGTCACGTTCCCGTCCCGGCCCGCCGCCGACGGCCTCGCCCCGGCCGGGCACCCGGCGGTCCCGGGCAGGACCGGCCCGCTCCGGCGGGCGTCGACCGTCAGATGACCGATGCGGAGATCCGCCGCCGGGCCGAGGGGGGAGCCGCGGCCGCCGGACGGCCGCGCCGGCTCCGCGGATCGAGCGGATCGCCCACGGGCTGATCGACGCGATGCCGCCCCGCCACCCGGCCTTCGGCCACGGCGTCCACCGCTGTCCGGGTGCCCCGCTCGCCCGGCTGGAGGCGGTCGTCGCGCTGCGCGTCCTGCCCTCCCGTGTACCGGAGTTGGAGCCGGCCGTCCCGCTCGACTCGCTCGGCTCGCTCCGCTGGATCGGCCCCGGGATCATCCGCGGCGCGCTGTCCCTCCCGGTCCGCTCCCGGTCCGCTCCCGGTCCACTGCCGAGCCGTCCGACCAGTCCGCACCACATCTGATCACTCGTCAGGTCGACTGTCTCACCGGCGGCTTGACGACGGAGCTCCCGCGGGCGGCCACATTCGCCACCCGCGGGCCACCATAACGTGAGGCGCATGCATTTGAAAGTACTTGACTAGTCATGCCTTCTGCATGAAAGTTCCTCTATCGCCTCACGCTCAGCAACCGTCCCCCTTGACGCGCCCCCACCCAACAGCCCTTCCACGTACGAGGTGTGCTCTTCCATGACCACTTCCGACGTCCTGCCCCCTCCGGGTCCCCCACCGGAGGAGGCCCCGCACCGGTCGGCCGCGGGATCCGGTCCCGCGGCCGACGTGTTCGACCCGAGCCACACCGATCTCCCGACGACGGGCGGCGCCGATGACTGACCGTCCGCTCTTCGTCCTGCTGGGCCCGGACGGCGCCGGCAAGTCCTCGGTCATGTCCGGGCTCGGGGAACGGCTCCCCGGCTGGCGCACCCTGTCCACCGACGGCGACCTGGTCCGGCCCGAGCACGCCCTGATCGGCCGGCTGCGCCGCGGCGTGGTCGAGGACGTACTGCCGGGCCTCGGGAGCTCCTACTCCCCGGAGTTCCTGGCCAGCCTGCTGCAGACCGCCGTGGTCCACCTGTGGGACGAGGTGCGGCGGCAGGACCCGCGGACGCCGCTCCTGGTCGACTCGTACTACTACAAGATCCTCGCCAAGTGCCGACTGGCCGGCGTCCACGAGAACCCCATGTACTCCTGGTGGCGCTCCTTCGCCCAGCCCCGCGCGGTGGTCTACCTGGACGTCTCCCCCGCGTCCGCGTGGCAGCGGCTCGGCGGCGGATCCGGGCTCAACCCGCTGGAGCACTTCGGCGAACTGCCCGACTGGGACGGGTTCGAGAGCTATCAGACGAGTCTTCGCAAACTGATGCTGGAAGAGGTGCGGCACGTGCCGGTGACGATGATCGACGAGCAGCCCACGGTCGCGGACGCGACGGACGCCGTGCTGGAGGTGCTCGCCCCGTGACCACCGACCAGGGCTGGGGCTCCCCCGGCCACGCCGACCGCTACCGGGCCCGGGTGCTGGCCGAGCGCGACGGCCTGGGCGCCGCCCTCGCCGACCTGCGGGAGCGGCAACGGCACGTGCTCACCGACCTCCTGGAGTTCAACGCGGGCACGGAGTTCGGACGGAAGCACGACTTCGGGCGGATCCGCGACCTGGACGACTTCCGCAAGGCCGTCCCGGTCCAGGACTACGCCGCCCACGCGCCACTGATCGAGCGGACGGCCGCCGGGGAGCGGAACCTGCTCTCGGCCGACGATCCCGTCGTCTACTTCACCAGCAGCGGCAGCACCGGCGCGCACAAGAAGATCCCGATCACCCGGCGCTTCATGAGCACCACCTTCTTCCCCTTCTACTACGCGGCCTGGGCACCCCTGATCGAGAGCTTTCCCGAGGTCGCGCACCGGCCCGACGCGGTGCTCAACCTCAAGCACGACCCGCTCTCCGCTCCCCCCACCACCGCCGACGGCCACCCGCACGTCGGCGCCAGCCAGGTCGACTTCGGGGAGAAGTTCGGCGAGCCCCTCTCGGCCGAGCCGGGCACGGCGGCCCCCTGGGCCACCCTCCCGGTGGAGGTCGCGCCCGGCGACCACCTGGAGAAGATGTACCTGCGGCTGCGGCTGGCGGTCCAGAGCGACCTGCGCTGCCTGATCGGCATCAACCCGGCGATGATCGCGGCGGTGCCGTACCAGCTGAACCTCTGGTGGGAACGGATCGTCCGGGAGGTGCGCGACGGCACCCTGGGCGGTGTCCGGCACGGCAGCCCCGACCCCGCGCGGGCGGCCGAACTGGAGCGGCTCGCCGAGTACTTCGGCACCGTCACCCCCGCCCTGGTGTGGCCCCGGATCCAGGCCCTGTTCTGCTGGACCACCGGGGTGGCCTCGCTCTACCTGCCCGCGCTGCGCGAGGACTTCGGCACCGGGGTCAGCGCGCTGCCCGCACCGGTGGCCGCCTCCGAGGGACCGGTGGGCGTCCCGCTCGACCGGCACGGCTCGGCCGGCAGCCTGGTGGCCACCGCCTCGGTGTACGAGTTCGTGGACGCCGACGCCGACCTCACCCCGGACGTCGGGACCCTGCTGCCGCACGAGCTGGAGCCGGGGCGCGAGTACCACGTCGTCTTCAGCCACGTCGGCGGGCTCTACCGCTACGCCGTCGGCGACGTCGTCCAGGTGGTCGACGTGACGGACGGCGCGCCCCGGGTGCGGTACGCGGGCCGGGCGGGCCGCTCCGACGCGGCGGGCGAGCGGCTGCGCGAGTCGCAGGTGGTCCGTGCGCTGCGGACCGCCCTGGAGAGCACCGGCCTGGGTCTGCGCAACGTCGCCTGCCGGGTCGAGCCGGCCGACGAAGCCGCCCTGCGCTACGTCTTCGCGGTGGCTCCCACCCTCCGCTGGCAGGAGGCCGAGAAGGCACGCTTCACCGCGCTGCTGGACGCTGCCCTGCGCCGGGAGTCGGCGGGCTACCAGCGGGCGCGGGCCGAGCACCGGCTGGCCCCGCCGGCCCTGCTGACGCTCGCCCCCGAGGCGTTCCACCGCGACTGGCACACCGCCGTGGGCGGCGGCGTCCGCCCCACCCAGGTCAAGGACCGCCTGTTCCGGCAGGACGACCTGCTCTGGCAGCGCCTGACCGGCACCCCCGCCGTCTGAACCGGACCGACCACGAGGAGCAACGAGATGACGGACCTGCTGAATCCGGTGGAGCGGACCGCTCTCCTCACCGCCGCCCTGCGCGCCGCGGAGACCCGACGCCCCGACCGCCTCTACGAGGACCCCCACGCCGCGCTGCTCGCCGGCGACATCGGCCCCGAGCTGCTGGCCGAGGTCCGCACCGCGACCTTCCCGCCCGACCGGCTGCGGTCGCTGCCCAGCACCCCCGACTACAACGCGATCCGGACCCGGTTCTTCGACGACTTCCTGACCACGGCGGCCGCGGACCCGCGGATGCCCCAGATCGTGCTGGCCCCCTCGGGCATGGACTCGCGCGCCTACCGGATGCCGTGGCCCGACCACATCCGCTACTTCGAGGTCGACCGGGAGGCGGTGCTGCGGTTCAAGGAGGAGCGGCTGGCCGGCATCGCACCGCGGGTCGCCCACCGGACCGTCGCCGTCGACCTCACCGCGGACGACTGGGAGGACGAGCTGGTCGCGGCCGGGTACGACCCCGAGCTGCCCTCCACCTGGCTGCTCGAAGGGCTGCTGTACTACATCCCCGAGGCGGACACCCGCCGGATGCTGGAGCGCGTGGCCGCGATCTCCGCGCCGGGCAGCCGGATCGCCGCCGACCTCGTCAACTCCGCGGCCCTGACCCTGCCGGACATGCGGGGGCTGCTGGACGTCTTCGCGGGCTGGGGCTGCCCCTGGCTGTTCGGCAGCGACGAGCCGGAGGCCCTGTTCGACCAGTACGGCTTCGAGGTCGAGGCCGTCCAGCCCGGCGACGCGACCGCGGACTACGGCCGCTGGCCCGACCCGGTCCCGCCCCGTGACGTCAAGGACGTGCGCCGGGTCTTCTTCGTCCACGGACGACGCCGTTGACCGCGACCGCCGTCATCGTCGGCGGGAGCCTCTCGGGCCTCGCCACCGCGCTCGCCCTCGCCGAACGGGGCCGCCCGGTGCGGATCCTGGAGCGCTCCGCTCCCCCGCCGGAGGGGCCGGCCGGCAAGGCGGCCGGCCTGTGGCACCGGCCGACCGTCCCGCAGGGCGACCACTCCCACATCCTCACCTCGCTCGGGGTGCGGGTGCTGCGCGAGCGGGCCCCCCGGCTGCTCGACACGGCACTGGAGGAGGGCGCCCGGCTGCTCGACCTCACGGCGGCGGAGCCCACGACGGCGCGCCGGAGGCAGGACGGCGACGAGCAGCTGGTGGCACTCGCCGCCCGCCGCCCGTTCCTGGAGCTGCTGCTCCACCGCGCCGTACGGTCGCTGCCGGGCGTGACGATCAGCCACGGCACCTCCGTCCGGGGCCTGCTCCTGGACGCCGGGCGGGCCAGGGTGACCGGCGTGGTGACCGACCGCGGCGAACACGTGCCCGCGGCCTTCGTGGTGGACGCCACCGGACGCCGGGCGCGGTCCCGCGACTGGCTGGCCGACGCCGGGGTGACGGTCGCGGAGGGCCTGAGCTCGCCCACCCGGCTGCGGGCCTTCACCCGGTACTACCGGCTGAACGCGGCGGACGGCGCCCTGCCGGGACCGCTCAACCGGGGCAACGCGGCCGGCGGGATCTGGGACCACTACGCGGCGGTGGTGCACCCGGCAGACAACGGCGTCTTCGCGATCAGCATCGGGGCGCCGACCTCCGATCCGCCCACCGACGCCCTGCGCGAGCCCGCCGCGCTCACCGCCGCCGCCCGGCTCTCCCCGCACGTCGGGGCGTGGGCCGACGAGCGGGTCGCGACGCCGCTGACACCGGTGCGGGCCATGACCACGCCGCCCAACCTCCTGCGGAGCACGGCCACGGTGGACGGCCGGCCGGTCCTCGGGCTGTTCCCGATCGGCGACGCGGTCTGCGTCACCGACCCGCTCTACGGGCGCGGCATGTCGCTCGCCCTCGCGCACGCCTTCCGGACCGCCGACCTGCTCGACGACGGTCCGGCGACGGAGGCCGACCGGAGCGAGGCCGCGGCCCGCCTCGCCGACACGCTGCTGCGCCCCTGGTTCGACCAGGCCGTCCACGACAGCCTGGCCCGCGGCCGGCTCTGGCAGGCCCGGGCCGAGGGGAGCACGCCGACACCGCCGGTGCCCGCCGTCCCCGGCCGTCCCGCGATGGGCGAGGTGGCGGCGGCCGCCGCGACCGACGCCACCGTGTGGCGCGGACTGGTCCGGATGCTGATGACCCTGAGCACCCCGGCCGAGGTCCTCGACGACGATGCCTTCCGCGCACGCGTGCGCGCCGCCGCCACCGCCGCCACAACCGCCGCCACAACCACCGCCGCCACCACCGCCCCGACGGACCCGCGGCCACCGACCCGCGGGGAACTGCTGCGCGCCCTCGCCGGCGGAGGGGGAGCCTGATGGCACCGACCAGCCGGGTACTGCTGGCGCCGATCACCATCACCCCGTCGAAACCGCTGACCCCCAGCCACCTCAAGGGCCTGCTCTGGGCGGACGTGATGTTCCGTGCCACGGCGCAGCTGGCCGAGGTGACCTTCCGCTACAGCCACACCACCTACCACCGCACCGAACAGGTCGTCGGCTTCTGGGAGTTCCTCGACCGCACCCGGGGCGACACCGACTACGGCTCGCTGTCGGAGGAGGAGATCGGGGAGCTCTACGTCGGGTACCGGAAGGAGGACACCCGTCCCGCCGCCGCGGCCCTGCGGCCGTACGAGGAGGCGATCGAACGCACCGGCTTCGTGCACCCCGCCAGCACCCGGGTGCTCGAACTGTGGTCCGGCCACTACCGGCGGCTCGGCCTGCACGACCCCGGTCTGCTGGCCCACCAGCCGCCGGAGTTCGGCCTCGAAGAGGTGATCGAGCACCTGGTCGCCACCGGGATGGGCCTCGACCACCGGGACTGCGGCGGCCCGGTGTACCTCGACGCCACCCCGTTCGGCCTGCCGCTGCGGCAGATCGTCGACGCCGACGGGCGCCCCAACTACCTCGCCTGCGCGCTGCGCGAGCTGCTGCCGCTCGCGCCCCGGTACGACGAGATCGTGATGCTGTACGACCGCGACCTCGACCCCGACTACCAGCTGCTGGAACGGGTGCTGTCGGACCGGGGGCCGACCGTGCACCGGGTGCCCATCGGCCGCACGCCCATCGAGGGGAGGATCACCTCGGCCCGGCACGGCGGCTGGCACGGCTACACGGTGGACGCCCTGCTGCACGCCGTCGGCGACGACCACCCGCCCGAGGCCCGCCTGCTCGGGCTGCGGCTCTACTTCATCGCCACCCTCGGCCCCGGCCAGCAGCAGTCCTTCCGACACGACCTGCTGCGCAAGAGCCTGGCCCGGGCCGAGCAGTTGCTGAGCAGGGCGCAGACACCCCCGCTGCCCGACCGGGACGCGCTGCTCGCCGCCCTCACCCCGCACCGGCGCGACCACACCCACGTCGATCCCTACCGGCTCACCTCCTCCCTGCTCCGCCGGGGCCGGACGCCCCCGGACCGCTCCCTCCTGACCACGGTGTTCACATGACGATCTCACCGGAACTCCTGCTCTCCGTCGCCGCCGACCGGCTCCGCGCGACCCTGCCGGAACTCTCCGAGCAGCTGGACCTGTCCACCCCCCAGTCCCTGCGGGCGGCCAAGGCCGAGATCACCGCCCGGGGCGAAACCGCGGACGGCGCCGTCGTGGTCGCCGTCATCGGGCACTTCTCGCTCGCGGACTGGGTGCGGGAGACCTGCCGCTTCGCGCTGCGCGTGCCCGAGGAGCGCGCGCGGCCCTGGCGCCGGGCCTTCACCCGGACCGTCTTCCTGGCCGGGCGGCCCGAGAACCTGCGCGAGCGGTTCGCCTTCGACCACATCGCCCCCGACGGCTCGGCGGCCTGGGTCGGGCCCGGCACGGACGAGACCACCGCGGCCCTGCGGCGCCTGCTGAAGACCTTCAACGGCACGCGCCGGCTCACCCCCTGGCCGCCGACCACCGTCGAGGTCCCCGCCGTCGCCACGGCCGGCCCGGCCGCCGGGGCGCACCGCCCGGGCGAGCGCGAGCTGTACGTCGCCACCGCGGGGGTCACCGTCTCCCACGCCCTCGTCCAGCTCAACCACCTCCTGGTCGAGGCGGTGCTGGACGGACTGATCGGCCCCGGAGACCGGCTGACCCTGCACTCGGTGCCGCGCCTGACCGGCATGACCGTCCCCTTCGCCGCCCTGCGCATCGACGCCGACGCCCACCACCCCCACAAGCTCCAGGCATACGCCGGACTGACCGAGGAAAACTGACATGTCCGAGTCCCCGCCGGCCACCGCGCCCGCCGCCACCCGTCCCGTCCGCTTCGGCATCCACGGCTCCCCGCACCTGGCCGAGAGCATCATCGCCGCGGCCGGTACCGACCCCGCGACGATCGAGCTCGTCCCGTACGACGTCCGGGAGCCGTTCCGCCCGCTTCGCGAGGGGGCGATGGACCTCATGATCGTCAAGTACGACCTGTACGAGCCGGACATCGCCGCCAGCGCCACCGTGGCCCACGACGCCCGGGCGGTGATCGTCGGAGCCCACCACCCGCTGGCCGGGCGCCCCGCGGTGTCCGTCGAGGAGACCACCGACTACGACGCCTTCAGCTGCCCCGGCGACTTCCCCCCGTACGTCTGGGACCTGATGGTGCCGCCGCGCACACCCGCCGGCACGCCGATCCGCCGGGTCCACCCGATGACCACGGTGGAGGGGATGGCCGCCATCCTCGCCGAGACACTGGCCGTGCACCTGTCGGTCCAGTCGCTCGAGGACATCGTGCCGCCGCACATCAGGGTGGTACCGATCCACGACCTCCCGGCCGCCCCGGTGACCCTCGCCTGGCTGCGCGGCACCGAGCTCTCCCCGGAGGCCGCCGCCTTCGTCGCCGCCGCCGAGCGGAGCGCGAAACCGTGACCGGGGCCCGGCACCTGCCCGTGGTGCTGCTGCACGCGCTGCCGCTGAGCTCCGCCATGTGGCAGACCCAGGCGGCGGCGCTGCGCGAGCGCGGACACACCGTCGTCGTGCCCGACCAGCGCGGCTTCGGCACCGAGCCGCTCGGCGAGCGGCCGCCCTCGCTCGACACCGTCGCCGACGACCTGGCCGCGCGGCTCGACGCCCTGGGCCACGAGACCGTCGCCCTGGTCGGCTGCTCGATGGGCGGCTACGCGGCGATGGCCTTCCTGCGCCGGCACCGCCACCGGGTCGGCGCCCTGGCGCTGCTCGCCACCAGGGCCACCGCCGACACCCCCGACCAGGCCGCCGGGCGCCGGGCCTTCGCCGGCCTCGTCCTCGACGACGACAAGCGGGACCACCTGGTGGCACAGTCCTCACCGCTGCTCCTCGGGGCCACCACCAGGGCCGAACGCCCCGGCGCCCTCGCCGACGTCCTGGCCTGGTCCAGGGCCGCCGACCCGCGCGCCGTGGCCTGGGCCCAGGAGGCCATCGCCGCGCGCCCGGACTCCGTGGAGGTGCTGCGGGCCACCGACGTACCCGCCGTGGTGATCACCGGAGCGGAGGACGAACTGGTCACCGCCGACGAGGCGGCGCTGATGGCCGGCGCCCTGCCGCAGGGGCGGCTGGTCACCGTGCCCGGGGTCGGCCACCTCCAGCCCCTGGAGGCACCGGAACTGACCACCCGGCTGCTCATCGAACTGCTCGAATCCACCGCGACGACGGAGGAAGGGGACGGCACATGCTGACCGAGGACCACCGGTCCTGGGGCTACGCCGCGTCGACCGGCCTGGGCTTCACCAACGAGGAGATCGTCGACGCCCACTTCGCGGCGTGCGCGCCGCAGTACCGGGCCGCGCTCGACCAGGCCGGCATCCGCCCCGGCTGGCACGTGCTGGACGCCGGCTGCGGCACCGGCGCCTTCCTGCCGTGGCTGGCCGAACTGGTCGGCCCGGACGGGAGGATCTCCGCGATCGACCTCGCGGAGGAGAACGCCGCGCTCGCCGCCGACCGGATGCGCGCCCACGGGGACCGGCCCCCCGTCGACGCCCGCCGGGGCGACCTGCTCGCCCTGCCGTACGAGGACGACACCTTCGACGCCGTCTGGTGCGCCAACACCACCCAGTACCTCTCCGAGGAGGAGCTGCCGCGGGCGCTCGCGGAGCTGCGCCGGGTCGTACGCCCCGGCGGCGTCGTGGCGGTCAAGGACCTCGACGCGACGCTCGTCACGGTGCGCCCGGCGGATCCGTTCCTCTTCACCGACTTCTTCCGCCGGGCGGCCGGCACCCCTGGGTACGCCCGGCAACTGGTGCGCACCCGCGAGCTCTACCGCCACCTCGACCGGGCCGGGCTGGTCTCGGTGCGCCAGCGGACCGTGCTGATCGAACACCACGCGCCGCTGGCGCCGGCCGCGCTGCGCTTCTACGCGCTGGCCTGCGCGCGGATCGCCGGCCAGGCCGTCGCCGCGCGCCTCGACGGGGACTGGGAGCCGTTCCTCGACCCGGACGGCGGACTCAACCCGCTCCGCGACCCGCACGCCTACATCAGCGAGGGCAACACCGTCGCGGTCGGGACCGTGCCGGCCACGACGGCGGGCTGACGCGACCGGGGCGGCACCGCGCTCCTGACGGCACGCACGTTCCGGTCCGGTGGTCCCGACTCCCGCGGGGCGGGACCACCGGAACGGACGCCCGGAGGACCGGACGCTCGGCGGATCGGACGCCCGGAGACTCCGGGGTCCGAAGACTCCAGGCCCGAAGACTCCAGGCCCGAGGACTCCAGGCCCGAGGACTCCGTGGCCCGGGGTCCTACTGCCCGGGCCGGATCCGGGTGAGGAACTTGGAGAGCGACGGGGTGAGCGCGGCCATCTCGAACGCGGTGTGGAGCTCCTGGGTGAAGGTGGCCGAGTAGAGCTCCAGCTCCCGACGGCCGACGTCGGTGAGGCGGATGACGACGAAACGCCGGTCGTGCTCGCTGTTGGTGCGCTTCACCAGCCCACTGCGCTCCAGGCGGACGGCCACCCGGCTGAGGGTCGACTGGTTGACGCCCATCTCCTCCGCCAGCTCCTGCATCTGCATCACCCTCGGTTCGGACTGCTGGATGGTGCTGAGTGCGATGAAGTCCGTCAGACCGATGCCGTGGGAACGCATGAGTCTGCGTTCGAGCAGCTGCGACATGTACGTCGACAGCCGGGACAACTGCCACCAGAGCTCGATGTCACTTTCGCGGTCACGGGACACTGTCGTCACGGCCCAACCTTCCAGTCCCACCCGCCCTCATTGGCGAGGGAGACTCCATTTCGAAACCAACCCCCGGCGCGGATCATAACACGAACAGAGGATTCATTGGCCGATTTGAATTCTACCTCCGGAACTCCGGACCGGTCATTGGATCGCCATACCCACTCCCCAATGCCGGCAGTAGCTCTCTCGATAGTCGTGGAAGATATCGGGAAGCCGCGCGTCGGCGGTCCCGAAGTAATCCCCGGAAAGGTCTCCCGGGAAATCCTCCGCGAAGCGGTCGCCCTCCGCCAGCATGCGGTGCTCGACACTGCTGGGCAGCGGTGTGTCCATGAACTCGCAGATGCGCCGGACGGTGAGCAGCGGCACCTCCACCAGCTCCGCGTACGCGATATCCAGCACCCTGGACCCGACCGACGCGTCGTACCACTGCGGACCCGCCAGCGCCCGGCCGAGCCGCCGCGCCCACTCGGCCTTCACCGCCCGCGGATCCACCCGGCCGGACCAGGCACGGCGACGCTGCGTGCTGATCTCCGCGACGTTGGCCAGCGACGCCATCGGATCCCGGTGCACCCTGATGATGCGGGCGCCCGGGTACACCGAGAGCAGCCCGTCGAGCCGCAGCGAGTGGAACTCGCTGACCAGTACCGGCCTCCCGCCGTGGACCCGCTCCAGGATGACCGCCAGCGCGCAGCGGTGGAAGGCGTAGGCGGCGGTCGCGTCCTGCGACTCCAGCCAGTCCGCGTACCCCGGAACGCAGTACTCCACGGGCGCGGACAGGGCGTGGAACGCGTACGAGAGCAACAGGTGGTCCTCGCACGGTGCGCCCGGATCCGGCGGATGACCGGCGGTGCCGCCCGGCCGCTCCCACAGCCGGTCGGCGAACGGGTCGACGAGCGAGGGATCGCGCCGCCAGGGCGCCCACTCCGTGCTCGGGCGGGCGACCTCCCACACGGAGGGGATGTTCAGCCCCGGGTGCCGGCTGAGCAACCGCTGGAGCCACTGGAGCCCGGTGCCCGGCAGCCCCACGACGAAGACGGCGTCGTTCCCGTAGAGCTCGGGATCGACCCGGCCGCTCTCGACCAGCCGCCGCACCCTGAGCTGGTTGGCGAGCGAAAGCGCGAGCCGCTGCCGGGCGACCGCCACCCCGGTGGGTGTCAGGGCCGCCTCCTCCATCAGCGATTCGGCGAGCGCACGGAAGGCGGGAACGAAGCGGGGAACCGGCGCTGTACTCTCGGATTCCTGCTGCCGGGCGGCGGCGAGAATATCGTGCAACGAAAACGGGGAACCCGACCGAAAAGCATGTTTCAGCCTCTCATCGCCTACCCCGCGAACCTGGGCGTGCCCATCGTACCGATCATCCACCTGTATCTCCCGAAATGGGACTCGTTTCGACGGAGCGTAACCCACCGGGAATGATCAGGTATTCCCTTATCGCCATGCTGTCGAACAATTGGCCGAAAGGCTTCGAGCCCGCAATCCGGCCGCCCGGTCGAATTCGGGCATCCGGCCGCCCACCTCGCGGGGAAGCCCGACCCGGGCCTCGACCCGGGCCTCGACCCGGGCCTCGATCAGACCTCGACCCGGGCCTCAAGGACTCCACGAGGACCGGTGCGGCCCCGCC
Organism: Kitasatospora sp. NPDC056651; assembly: GCF_042792155.1. NCBI lineage: Bacteria > Bacillati > Actinomycetota > Actinomycetes > Kitasatosporales > Streptomycetaceae > Kitasatospora > Kitasatospora sp. NPDC056651. The sequence continues at coordinate 23,122 of NZ_JBHTWX010000057.1, forward strand.
GGAGGACGGGCGGAGCCCGGTTTCGGACAGGTTTCCGATGGCGGCGGCGACACCTCCCGCCGCGAGCGCTCCGCGCCGGCGGGAACGGTCACCTGCGCCTACGTCGTTCCGCGGACCCCGGACCCTCGTCGCGAGGTGCGGGTGGTGACGGTGGGGAGAGCGGGGATGGCCCGAACACGCGCGGAACCCTGGACACCCAAGGGGCGCCAGGGCCAGGATCTGCCTACTGACACGGAAGCGACATCGACCTCCTCTGAAGGAATTCGAATGAATCGCAAGTGCTGAGCGGTCTCGAGCACGTTCGGCGTCACCATGCCCACGACGGTGCCGACGGGGTTCACGGCTCCGATCGCGTCCGCCGCCGCGGCCCGGCCCACGGGCAGCCGCCAACGGCTGGTGCAACGGGCTCCGCCCGTTCCGAGGAAGGGCGTCGTGGCGCCCGCACCGTGCAGTCGGTCAAGACCACCCACGACATGATCGAGCCGTGACACGGCCGTCGTGCGTGGCACCGGACTCGGCTCTCCGAGCCTTGGACGGACGACCCTTCCGGGCCTAGGACACCGATGACGACATCCGGCACCGGAGTGCCATCGGCCCGCACACTTTGATCGATCGTCAGGCAACCTGGTTGCAACTTGGGGGAAGCAGTGCCTGGAAGCCAGTTATGGAAATTCGGCCTCGGACTCCTCTTCGACCGCAGGGCGGAACACGGGAAGTCCATGCTCTTCCGCCTCAGCCGGCCGATGGACATCGACCCGGCCGGTCAGAAGATCCTCGACATCGCGGCGCTCGCCGAATGCGTGAGGAACACCGCCGGAGCCCTGTACGCGGCGGGGGTCCGGCCCGGCGACCGGGTCGCCGTGTACAAGAAGAACCACTTCGACTGCCTGCTGCTCGCCTCGGCGGCGACCAGGATCGGCGCGATTCCCGTCATGCTGTCGGGATCGCTGCCTCCAGACACGGTGCGCCCGCTGCTCAAGCGGGTGGAACCGAAGCTCCTGGTGAGCAATCGGCTGCTGCTGGAGGAGAAGGGAAGCGACGGGAGCCCGCTCCCGTCGTTCGCGGCACGGACCCTGTGCCTCGACGGGGACGTGCCGGACACGACGGCCCTCGACGACGTCCTCGGGGACGCCGAAGCGCCCACCGTCCTCCGCGGCGACAACGAGCTGATGATGCTCACCCACACGTCGGGCACGACGGGCATTCCGAAGCTCATCATGTACACCCCGGCCAAACTCCAGAAGCGGATGGCCCGGCTGGAATGCCGGCATCTGCCGCCGCTCACCGACCGCCGAAACGACACCGTGGCGATGTTCCTGCCGTGGGTGCATGCCCGCGCGTTCACCTGGATCTACTCGACGCTGACCCTGTCGCCCTCGAAGATCCTTCTGATGAGCGAGAACGACTCCGAGGTGGTCGGCCCGATGTTCCGGCAGCACCGCCCCACGGTGATCGAGGCGCTGCCGATCGACTTCCTCCAGATGGAGGGGCTCGCCCGGGAGAACCAGGGCGACGCCTTCTCCTCGGTCCGCATGTTCGTGGGGAACTTCGACGCGATGCGCTGGTCGACGATCCGGACGTTCCTGAACGCGTCGAAGCATCCCTTCCCCCTCTGGCGGGAGGGGTACGGGCAGTCGGAGACCGGCGGCATGGGAATGACCGCCATCACGCGGTACCGGGCGAACAAGCGGCGGGACCAGATGCCGGGGCCCCGCACGGTGGGCCGGCCGATGCCCGGGTTCGTCCAGCTCAAGGTCGTGGATCCGGAAACGTTCAGCCCGGTGCCGAACGGTCGGCCCGGACTCGTGCTCGCGCGGACGAAGGCCCGGTGCGTGGGCTACTACCAGGAACCGGACCGCTGGCGCGAGAAGGTCATCGGCGACTGGTGGAACACCGGCGACATCGGCGTCAAGACCAGGACGGGTGCCCTCAAGCTGCTCGACCGCGAGGTCAACTACACCCCTGGGGCGAGCTGCCTGGAGCTGGAGGACGTGATCGTCGACAAGCTGCCCGAGCGGCACGAGGTCGTGCTGCTCCCGGTGCCCGACGGCCCTCCCGTCCCCATCGTCGCCACGCCTGACGGACAGTCGGACCGGCAGCTGTGGGGACGAATAACCCGCGGGCTGCCCGAACTGGCCGAGCCGATCGTCATCGAGCTCAAGGACATGCCCCGCACGGGCACCGGAAAGATCCTCCGCGAGGAGCTCCGCCAACGGTATCTGGCGGGAGCCGACCACCCCGGCACGGGCCGGTGGACATGACGACCACGGGGGTCGGCGACGCGGATCTGAACCTGCTCGCCCGGCAGCCGTTCACCGTCGAGCCGTTCGACGAGGCGTCCCGCGTGATATGGGAGAAGCGGCAGCACGTGGTCTGCGGGATCAGCCCCGGAAACGGGTACTTCCGGGTCGAACTGATGACCGAACTCCTCGGCTGGCTCTGCTCGGAGTTCGACCAGGTCGACGTCGTCATTCCGGATTCCGCGCTGGAGCACACGTACAGCGCCCTCGGCTACGACCCGAAACGCGCGGCGAAGAAGACGCGCGGCGAGATCAACGTCCTCTACAACAGGGTGGCCCGAGCCTGGCAGAACGCCGGCGGACCGAGAGCGGTGGACGGTCTGCACCGCATGTCGGACCTGGCGTCCGGCACCGTCTACCGCGAGAAGCTGACGGAGTGCGAGCACGCACTGCACGAGGACGCCCTCCTCCGGCAGACCTGCGCGGAGATGAGCCGCGAGGTACTCGCCGCCAGAGGGCACGACGGACCGCTCACCACCGACCAGATCGAGCGGGCCACCCGGTACCTGACCGCCGAACTGCCCTTCTTCCTGGCGTCGAGCGACATCTTCGGCGCCCCCTCGTCGCTGAACTTCTACCACCGGCCGCTGCCCCTGGCAGAACTCGTGTTCTCCGGGAAGTCGCGGCTCCGGACGTCGACTCGGCAGGCGTACGCCACCATCCGCCCGGGCCAGTGAAGGGAAGACCATGGCACAGTACGACGCCCTCGCCGCACGGCTCGCCGACGTGGACAAGGCCATCCAGTTCTACCGCGAGAACCTGGAGTTCCCCTCGTTCCTCCGCGCCCTGGGGCCGGTGCGGGGAAAGCGGGTGCTGGACGTGGGCTGCGGCGACGGCCTCTACGCGCGGATGGTCGCGCGGCGAGGTGCCGAGCACGTGGTGGGAACCGACTCCTCCAGCGAGATGATCCGACTGGCCGAAGCCGCCGAGGCGAAGCAGCCACTGGGCATCCGGTACCACGTGCACGACATGGCCACGATGCCGGCACTGGGCTCGTTCGACCTGGTCATCGCCGTCAACGTGCTGCACTACGCGGACAGCCGGGCGACGCTGGACGGCATGTACCGGCAGATCCACTCCCACCTCGCCCCCGGCGGCAGGCTGCTGGCCTACGCCGGAAACGTGAACTGTGACGCGGAAGCGGCCCGGGACTTCGGCTTCCTGCTCGACCTCCCGGCCGACCCCCACGAAGGAGACCCCTTCACCATCACGATCGCCGCGACTCCCCCCGCACCGGTCAAGGTGCACTACTGGCCCCCGGCGACCCTCGCACAGGTCGCGGAATCCGCCGGATTCACCCGGTTCCACTGGGAGGAGTCGACGCGCTCCCCCGTCTCCCCCGACACGGACACGGACACCACAACCCTCGACCGCCTGGTGAAGAACCCGCCGAACCTCCTCTTCAGCGCCCACAGGGAATGACCCCGCGGTGGCCGGGTGTCTCGACACCACCCCACCGAGACCCCGGCCACCAGACCGCTGCGACCGCCTTGCGACCATCGGCCGACGGAACATCAAAAAGGCCGTTCCCGCCAGAAGCGGAAACGGCCTATGACCTGCGATTATGCAAGTCGGGACGACAGGATTTGAACTTGCGACCCCTCGCCCCCAGTCGCCCGGCGATATGGATCTCAGCCTGCCGTGCGCTGAAACGTAACGCGTTGTCGGTGCAGAAGACCAAGCCCTGCGCAAGCTGATGTGCGACGTGTGGTCCCCACGCCGCCCCCACGCCATGTACCCACGTATGAGTAGCGTCGGGGACTAGCGCGGTGGCTGATGCTCCGTTTCCAGTCCCCGACCCTACTAATCCCCGTTCGTGGACCACTCGTTGGCGAAGTGCTCCATCTGCTTTAGGACCAGGTCGATGGCCTCCGGGGCCTCCTCCGGCGGGTAGTTGCGGCGGGCCAGGAGACGCTTGATGGCGCTACGCAGGCGGGCGCGGACCGGCTCGCGGGCGATCCAGTCCGGCTTGAGCTTGCTGCGGACCTCTGCGACCAGTTCGCGGGCGATGCCGGCCAGGACCTCGTCGCCCATGACGGAGCGGGCCGTGCCGTGGTCGGCGACCGCGTCGTAGAAGGCGAGCTCGCGCCAATCCAGTGGCGGCTCGAACTTCTCGCCGCGCCGCGCGTCCTCCATGACCTCCTTGGCCATCTCCACGAGCTTGGCGATGAGCTCCGCACTCGTGCACTGCTGCCGCATGTACCGGACCATGAGGTCCTGCAGCCGCTCGGAGAAGGTCGTCCGCCGGACGATGTTGTGCCGGGTTACCTCGCGCATCTTCCGCTCGATGAGCCGCCGCAGGGCTTCCGCCGCCAGGTGCGGGGTCTCGCTGCCCTGCAGCTTCGCGACGAGCGCGTCGTTGAGGTGGGTCAGGTCGGCGGTCTCCAGGCCGGCCTCGGCGAGCAGATCGGTCACGCCGCCGGTCTCGACGACCGAGGACGTCAGCTGTGCGAGGTACAGCTCGACGTCGCGGGCGACAGGAAGGCCGCGAGCCTCGCGGTTCATCGCGTCGATCTTCGCCATGTAGGCGCGGACCTCCACGAAGAACTGGATGTCCCGCCGCCAGGCCGGGTGGTCCGGGAAGCGCTCGCCGATGTCGGTGGAGCTGCCGCAGAGCGCGTAGAAGCGCTCCAGGCGGTGGGCGTGCTCGCGGTAGCGCCGGCCGAGCGTCTGGCGGGGGTCGTCGAGGGTCTCCGGGTTGTTCCCTGCTGTGGCCGGGTCGAGAAGGTAGTTCGCGGCCCGGATTGCGGCGTCGATGAACGCCGTCTTGGAGGGCATGTCCAGCCGGGCCCGCCAGTCGAACCCGCGCAGGAGGTCGTTGAGGATGTCGTACTCGTTGCGTACCTCGTCCAGCGCCCGGTCGAGGTCCTGGCCGAGCGTGCGGTCTTGCTGGTCGGCGTCCGTGTACTCGGCGATCGCCCGCTGGAGGTTCTCGGTGAGCGGCGCGTACCCTACGAGAAGGCCGTCCTCCTTGCCCCGGAAACGGCGGTTGACACGGGCCAGGGCCTGCATAAGACCAGCGCCCTTGAGCGGCCGGTCCAAGTACATGGTGTGCACAGGTGGTGCGTCGAAGCCGGTCAGCAGCATGTTGTTGACGATGAGTAGCTGCAGCTTGTCCTCCGGGTCCTTGGACCGGTTGATGACGGCCTTGCGTTGCAGGCAGCAGAATTAATCGTTCGGCACGTCGGCTGCTCATTATGGTGACTGACGGAGGCTCACCTATTACATCGTCCCGGGTTTATCCAGGTCGACTCAGCCGTGCGGAATCCGCGCCCAAGGGCGTGGTCCCAAACCGGTCCCAAGGTCGCGAGCTGGCCGCGGTCACTGCCTGCGACGATCCACTGGTGGACTGCCCGAAGCGGGCGATCAGCCCCATGTAAGGGACGCGCGAGCTGTGGCAAGGCTCGCGGTGCTGGCGACAGTGGTGGGGAGGGCGCTGGTCCGCACTCAGGCACAGCGGCCGAGGCTGGCCGTGTCCGGCGGTGCGGTCGCGCGACGGATTCGCCGGAGGGGCTCCGGCGGTATGCAGGGTGACGGGCGCGGATCAAGCCCACTGAACGAAACGAGGGGCCTGCGGAGGTGAAAGTCTCTGCAGGCCCCTCTGGTGTGTTCAGTCGTCGTCGGGCTCCAGGTCGAAGGTGTAGACGGCACGCTCGTCCACACCGACGAACCGCATCAGCTCGACGGTGGACACCCGGTACCTGTTGCCGATCCGCAGGACCTTGCAGGGGAAGGTGTTCTGGCGGACGTGCCGGTACGCGGTGGTCAGGCAGATGCCCAGGATCCGGGCAGCGGTCGGGACGTTGACCACGACCGGGAGGTCGAACGCCTCCATGAAGGTCAGTGGAGTGCCGCGGCCGGCGCTCATCGGCGCGCCGTTCCGCGGGGCGAGTGCCCCTTGGCGAGGTGGCGCCGACGGCCGCTGTCCCACGTACGACGGGGGTCTCCCAGCTGCTCGGCCACCCCCCTGAGGGCGCTCAGGGCGTGCCGACTCACCCGCTCGGGCGAGATGGTGAAGCGCACTTCGGCCCGAAGACAGTCGGCCTGTCCGTACCTGGTGACCTCGATCTGGAGGGGCCGGGCGGGCTCGACCTCTGGGGACTCCTGGTCCGGCGTCGCCCGGTCGTTCGCCAAGCCCTCGACGGTGGCGCAGGCGGTCTCGCGGCCCCCGGCCCGAGCGTGGTTCCAGGCCCGCGTGCGTGCGGTCCTGAGCAGGGCGTCCACCGAGTCGACCTCGTCGGAGTGGAGGCCCTCCAGCAGGCTCAGGACCATCTCCGCTTCCATGTCGGTCCGGTCGGCCCGCAGGCGCCGGCAGATCCGGAGGACGGTGCCGGTCAGCCTAGGCGTGGCCAACCAGACGAAGAGCAACTGCCACTTCTCGGTGGTCCCGTGCGCGGTCCGCGCGGCGAGCAGGACGGCTCGCCAGACGGAGGCGGCGAGGTCGAGGTCCGGGGTCGGCCCGTAGAGGGCGTCCCAGGCCTGGGTCGGCGTCAGGAAAACCGGTGCCTGGTCGTCCGGGCAGACAGTCAGGCACAGGGCGTCCACCGCCCTGGGGTCGTCGAAGTGTCGTGCGACGGCGTTGAACACGCTGCTGATAGAGGCAACGGTCAAGGTGCAGTCCTCTCTTGGCACCCGTCCGGGCACTGAGTCGGTGAGGAGTGGTGTCGCGTATCACGTAGTGGTATTACGTGCCATCCCGTGAACTCGGGAGAGCTGTACGGCAGAAGGACGGCGTCCTTCCCGAGGGTGCCCACCTTTCGGTGGGCACCCGTTCCGCGTTCGGCCCGCTGCTAGACCTCGGGCAGCCCCGGGTTGTCGGGGGCCGGGTCGGGCAGCATGGCGGGCGCCGGCGGCGTGTCCTTCTCGCGGATCCGGCGCTTGGCGTGCGGCGGGAATCCGCCGGAGGTCCGCTTGGTGCGCCCCCCTCGGCGGGCGGGCATGCGGTTGCTCACGTCTTTGTCCTCCTGGTTCTGGCATTCCTCGGTGGCTCGTCACTGCCGGTCCGGCGAGCGACTGACGCCATGGTGCACCGATTGGGAGGGAGGCGCCGAAGGCGGAACTGACGGATTTCTGAGGCGCATCTGAGGGGCGCGAAGGAGCGCGGGTGTGTAAACGGTCGGGCCGCTACGCACTGATCCCTGTGTCCAAGCTGCGGTCGGGATGGCCGTTGAAGAGCGGAGGAAATCGAACATGGACGGACGTGTGCTCGGGGAGGTGATCGTCAAGCCCCCGGCCTCTTCCGGGCGGCCGACGGTCAAGGGCACGACGAAGCCGGCCGCGCTGTTCGCACTGCTGGTGACGTCCCCGGACAGTCGATGCTCATTCGATGACGTGTACGACTGCCTCTGGCCCGAGGGGAAACATTCGCGGGACAACTTGGACCAGGTCATGACGGTTCTTCGGAAGGCTGTGGGAGGGAGAAAGATCCTGACCGGGCGATCGAATGTCTGCTCAATCCGCGCGGCGAGGAATGATATCGATCTCTATCGCTTTCGTGATCTGCTGATCAGTGCTCAGGGTCAGTTCGGGAAGGATCGGTTCAACACCGTGTCTGCGGCAATGAGGGAGTGGCCCGAGGGAACGGACCCGCTGGCTGGTTTGACCGGCGCATGGGCCGAAATGCGCCGGGTGGAGTTGCGGGCGGAGTGGCTCCGAGCCCTGCGAGCCCAGTTCGAAGCCGCACGTCGAGCCATCGCCGAGGACTGGCTTCGGATCGAGTCGGACCGGCGGTACCACGAACTTCCCGAGGAGCCCTGGTTGCTCCGGTTCTACCTAGAGCACTGTGGAGATGAGCTGTCGGCGGCGAAAGTGAAGAGTGCGATCAGTAAGTGGAAGCGCCGCTTCAAGAAGCCCGACGAGGACCTGCAGGACGTCATCGACCGCTTGCAGGGAAGGCCCACCCGTCCCCGGGCCGTCCGCTCTCCCGTCCCGAACCAACTGCCAGCGCGCGGACGGACGGCCCTCGGTCGGGAAGGAGTGATCGACGAGGTGGTGGGGCGGGTACGGGCGCAGGAGCCGGGCAGGCCGTCGGTAGCCTTGATCAGCGGCATGCCGGGTATCGGAACGAGCTTGGTCGGTAACCAGGTCGCGCACCGGCTGCGGGAGGAGTACCCGGACGGAGCGCTCTACGCCGATCTCGGCGGCCCGGAGGCGAAGGGGGAGCAGCGCGCCGATCCCGAGTACATCATCGACCGGTTCCTGGCCGAGTTTCCGCTGCACACCTCGCCGGTCGGACTCGTGGAGAAGAGCGCGGCGCTGCGTTCCGTACTAGCGGACAGGTCGGTGCTGATCCTCCTGGACAACGTGTGGGACGACAGCCAGGTGCTGCCGTTGCTGCCGGGCACCGGCCCCAGCACGGTGCTGATCACGAGCCACCGGAGGCTGGAGGTGCTCCAGGCCCGCAACGAGGTGGTGACCCGGACCTTGACCACATTGGACGAGGCGAACTCCACCGCCCTACTCCAGGAGTACATCCCCACGGGTGATCACGGGAAGGCTAGCCAGGAGGTCAAGGACCTCGTCGAGTTCTGCGGCGGACACCCGCTGGCGCTGACCATCGCCGTCCGGCGCGTCAAGGGACATCCGGTCGGAGCGATCCGTGATCTGCGCCGCCAACTCAAGGAAGAGGAGGAGCGCTTGGACGCCCTTGAGCATCTTCCGTCGCAGCTGTCCGTACGGGCCGCCTTCGCCTGCTCGGTGAACGATCTGTCCGAGACCGCCAGGTGCCTGCTCTGGCAGTTGGCCGTGCACCCCGGCCCCTCCATCAGCCGCGCCGCGCTGCTAGACCTCGGCAGAGTGGCGGAGGGTGTGCATCCCGACCGCGCGGCGGAGGAATTGATGGACCTGAACCTGCTGGAGGTGTCGTCTGGCCGCTACCGCCTGCACAGCCTGATGCGGACCTTCGCGCGCCAGCGGGTGCGCCCGCAGGCGGTGGTCCAGGGCTCCGGGTTCGAGAAGGCCACCGTACGACAGATCCTGGAGCATCAGCTGCAGAGCTCCTGGGCCTGCGACCAGTGGCTCGACGGTCAGCGGTGGCTGCCGGTGGGCGAGCCCGAGCCCGTCCTGGTGGACCGGCCCGTGGACCTGCGGGAGGCGTTGGAGTCTCTGGAGGAGGAGTACGAAACCCTCATCCGGTGCATCGAGTTGTCGGTCGAACGCTCCTGCCCGCGGTACACCTGGTTGCTGCCGATGGTGCTGGTCACCTACCAGTGGCGCCGCCATCGGTTCGAGGACGCCCAGCGCTTCCTCGGTCTGGCGGCCGAGGCCGCCGCAAGCTGCGACGCGGCCCCGGTCGACCAGGCCATGATCTGCCGGATGCAGGCGGGAACCCGCTGGCGTCAGGGTCAGTTCCACATCGCGGCCAACCACTTGGAGAGGGCCGTTCGCCTGAGCGAGCAGGACAGCAGTGACAACGGGCTGCTGAGCCTGGCCCGGTCGCTGCACACCCTGGCGCTCACCCGTCGCAAGCAGGGACTCGAAGCGGAGGCCGAGCGGAACCACGGGTCAGCCCTGCAGCTCTACCGGCGACTCGGCAACGACGCCGGGACGGCAGCCGCTTTGAACGGACTGGGGACCATTCACCACGACCGTGGCGAGCTGCCCCAGGCCATCGAACTCTGCACAGAGGCGATGGAGTTGGTCAGCAGGACCGTGGACCGCAGCGGTACGGCCGACGTGCTGCGGACGCTGGCCGTCATCCGCGCAACCTTGGGAGAGCGCGAGGCGGCCCTACCGCTGTTCGAGCGGGCGATCGGCATCTACCGGGAGCTGGGATCGTGGACGGACGAGGACCGGGCCCTGTGCCTCCAAACCGACTCCCTGGTGGCGATGGGGCGGACGGCCGAAGCGATGGCGGCTATGGAACGGGTGCTGGCGCTCCGCGAGTTGATGGGCGGCAACGAACTCGCGGAGGCACGGGAACGACTGGAGTCACTACGGTGATGCCGGTGTCACCACCGGTGGGAGCGGGTCCGGTAGTACTCCGTCGGATCGGCTGGCCGGAGCGGCTTCAGCGGGCGGGGCGCTCGGACTTCCGGGACATGCGGGCGGAGGTGTTCATAGACCTCGCGCACCGAGCTGGGGCGGTTCTCCGGCCGGAGCTCCACCATGGAGAGCGCGAGCGCCGCGAACGGCGCGGGCAGCAGGTGGAGCTTCTCGGGCGGGAGGACCACCGGGTTCTCGTCCGTCATCCCCTCCCGGCTTCCTTCGTAGGGGAGTTCCAGAACCGTCAGCTCCAGCAGCAGGCAGCCGAGGGCGAAGACGTCGGCCTGGGCCGTAACACCCTCGGGGGCCGCGTCGAGCTGCTCGAGAGGCGCGTAGCCGATCGTCCCGGCCCCGTGGCGGGTGCGGCTGCGCGCGCGGACGGTCAGCCCGAGGTCGAGCAGCCGCACCCGCCCGTCGCGTGCCAGCATGATGTTCTCGGGCTTCAGGTCGCGGTGGACGAAGTCCCGGTCATGCATGTCGGCCAGGGCTTCGCAGAGTTGGCCGATGAGCGAAGCCACCGTGCTCTGCTCCCTGATCGGCCGGTGTCGGTTCATCACGTCGTACAGCAGGACACCGTCGACGTACTCCAGGACGATGCAGCGGCGGCCCCGGAAGTCGCCGGCCCCGAACAGCTGCAGCGTCGCGCCGGGCGTCGTGGAGAGCAACCGCTGGTAGGACCGGCCTTCCCGGCTGATGGCACGCGCCAGGCCGGCGAAGCTCCGGACGGACTCGAACTCCCGCTCCCGCTGCATCTTGACAGCCACCCGTTCGCCGGTCTCCAGGTCCTGGGCGAGCCAGAGGTCCGCCTGGGCGCCTCCGCCGATGTACTCGGTCACTTCGAAGTGATCCTCGATGTCGCCGAAGTTCCTGATCTGTCGTGCCATTTTTCTTCCCCACTGCCAGAGAGACGGAGTCGTGGTGTCCGATTCATGGATTCCCCCGGACGGGGTGCAGCGGATCTCCCACCGCATCAAGGTTCCGGTTGGCACGTTCAAGGGGGGTGATCTCCGCTGTCCGGCAGCCGACGCGCTCAGGGCGCGTGACTACCGGCCGGTGTCGATCATGCGTCAACCCCGGGAGAAACTGGATCAGTTTGCCTTCGGTCCATTCATGGCCGCCTGCGACGCCCTTGGCCGGAGCCAAGCTGAGCGGGGTGGCGAGTCCCGGCCGGCCAGGCCGGTCCACCAGGGGCTGAGGCAGTGGACTGAACACGCACTGGCGAGCTACGCCGCCGCCTTTCCGAGCCACCCCGACCGTCCGCTGTCGGAGGCGGAGGCGCCCTGGCGGTACACCCACGCGGTGACCGGACCGGATCTCCGCGGCGCGGAGGAGTACCAGCTGACGGTCTGGGGACGGTGCCTGCAGTCTCCGGACGGCCGCCTGCGAGAACTTCGGCTTCCGGTGAACAAGTTGGGGCTGGAGCAGCCGCCTGATCGGTTCGTCGCCGCCGCGGCCCTAGTGCTCGCCGAGGGTGCGCCCGGGCCCGCGCCGGAACGAGTGCGGATCGTCGAGTTCGCCCTGCTGGACGGGAAGGCCCGGTTGCTGTTCGAGGGCAGCCGGGACGAAGCGCTGACCCTCTACCGGACGCACGGCCGCGCCGCACTGGTTGAACTGCTGGACGGCCAGGAGTACCGCCCCGGTCCGGTCTGCGCCAGCTGTTCATACACCGCGGTCTGCCCGGTGCTGCGGCAGGCCCCGGGCCTGCTGGGAGTCGACCGACCGGGGCGCACCAGGCGATGGTGGTCGGTCACCAACGGGCGGAACCACCAGGTGTGCCCGGCCCGCGACCAGATGCGCCGACTACACCTGCCGACGGCCGACGAGGTGGAGCACTCCGCTGCGGTCGATCGCGGCCGTGCCGTGCACGCGTACCTCGCCGAGCGCCACGGCGGCGGGCCGCTGCGCCCCTGCACCGTGAAGGTCCCCGAGCACTGGGTACCCGAGGGATTCGAACTGCCTGAGAGCGAGCGTGAAATGGGGGCGCGCCTCCTGCGTGGCCATGCCGCCGTCTGCCCGCTCCGGCTGGTCCGGAACGCCGTCGACGTCCGGAACGAACCCAGGGTGGTCCGCCACGACACGGCCGCCGAGGTGGTGGTGGTGGCCAAGCCCGACCTGCTCTACCAGGACGGCGACGCCTGGGTGTGGCGCGAGACCAAGACGACGACACGGGACCGGCCGTCCGGGCGCCCGCTGCTGGAGGAGTACCCACAACTGGCCCTGGCCGTCCTGCTGCTGGCACGGGGCGATCTGGGCGGCGGGTCCGGCCGGGCTCGGATCGAACTCGAGGTCCTGCGGCCGGGCGGGGCGGACTTGGAGGCCATCGACCCCTTCGCACCGGAGACGCGGGCCGCCGCGGGTGAGATGGTCCACCGGCTGGTCGATCCGTGGCTTTGGGACGAAGACTACCCGGCCCGTCCGGGGCCAGCCTGTTCCCGGTGCGAAACGGCGCGTTGGTGCGCAAGCGGCCCGGACCGACAGGAGGGTCGATGACGTCCGGAGGCCCCGTACTGTTCCGCGAACTCGCCACAGTCGTCGCCCTGTTGGCGGAGGAGACGGGACTGCGGTCGTACCAGCTGCCGTACCCGGCCGCCGCCCAGCGGATGCTGGACCGGATGGTGCTGCACTGCGCCGGCCTGGGCGTGGCGCCTCCGATGAGCCTGCCCGAACTGCTGGAGTGGTGCCGCTCGGTGTCCGCCGGGGACCGCCTCTTCAACGTTCCCCCAGCCTCGGTCCTCCCGGAGTCGACCCTGGTCCATCCGGTCGGACTGATGCCCACCCGCACCTGCCTGGAGCTGTCCTCGGCCGGAGCGGAGGAGGCTGCCGGGACGCTCCTGGCCGAGTTGGCCGACCGGTGCGGGCCGTCGGAGCGGTTCCAGCGGTGCCGGCAATTCCTGGCCCTCAATCCGGTGGTGCACCAGCACGATCGGCACAAGGGCGGCTGGAGCAGGGAGGTTTGGTCCCAAGTCAGTCACCTCTACCAACCGCCACCCGATTCGCTGATCGTCGGTGGCACCTTGCTGCGCTGCGGCACCTGTGGCCTGCCCGCACTGCTGAGTGATCGTAGGACACCCGACTCTCTCTCGGCGGTATCCGGGCCCGCCACCTGGTGTGAGGGGGAGACCTGTCCGGACGGGGTCTCGATGGAACTGGTCCGGAATACGGCTGGTGTGCTGCTGTTGCGGAAGCCGTTGAGGGTTTTCCTGGCGCTGCCGTTCCGCCTGGAGCAGAAGGTCCTGGCAGCCCTGGACGGGGCGGCCATCGGACACCAGGCCCTGCCGGGCGCCCTCGGTGGCTACCGGCTGCGGGGTGACGGGCTGCCTGTTCGCCGGCTGCACGTTCAGGTCCGGGTCCAACCCGCGCTGCTGGCCGAACGGTTCTGGAGCGTCACGGAACCGGTCGTGGTGGCCGTGCCGGAGGAGTTCGCCGGGTCGGCGGGCTACCAGGCGGCCTTCGCCCGGGCACTGTCCGGCGGGGAGCGGGTCGTACTCACCGGGCCGAGCGGGCTGATCCACCGGATCCGCGACGGGCGGGTCCTCAACGAAACACGGACGATGGGAGGACGCGGTGCGCACTCTGACACCGGTTCTGCATAGCACGGTCCAGGACCTCCAACACTACGCTAGGGAACAACTACCCACGCCTACCGCAGAGTTCATCTGCCAGATCGAGCTCGGCCTGTACCTGCAGCACCGATTGACCCCGGACGCTCCGGCGGACCAGGCGTGGGTTCTGTTCAGCGGGTACGGATTCGCCCGTGCGTACCGGGTGCCGCTGCCGGCCGGAGCGGACCGGACCCTCAGGGTCGCCAGGTACTCGCTCTGGACCCTGGCACGGCGCAGGGTGTGGCGAGATGCGTTGGAGCGCTACCGGCGGCTGGACACGGTGCTGCGCGGCTACGAGGTGACGCCCGGCGACTCCCCGGCGGTCAGGCGCGAGGTCTCGGTGGGGCCGGAGCGGTGGCAGGCGTACGACCGGCTGCTCGCAGTGGCACCGCCGTTGGCGGGTCGGCGGCCGCCGGTCGCCGGACCGGGGCCGCACGCCTTCCCGGTCGGCAGGTCGCTGGCAGTGGTCGACCTGCCGGAGGTCGTCCAGGACCCGGTGGTGGCCCATGACGTGGACCTGCTTCCAGCTGGTGGCGGTGCACCGCTGTCCTTCTCGATGGAGGACCTGACCCACACCGCGGCCGCGATGGACGCGGTGGACCGGGGCCGCGGCGGGGTGATCGGCGCCGGATGGGTCGGGCGGTTGCGGGCCTTCGAGATGTCCACGGCCGAGTGCGGGACCTTCCGGCGGTCGGACGAGTTCGCCGTGGACGGCATCCAGCACCTGCTCGGCATCGTCGGGTCCGGCAAGAGCACGCTCCGGGACGTCATCGCGGTCCACCTCGCGAACAAGGGCAGGCGCACCACCGTCGTGGTCCCCGACGTGGCCGAGGTCCTGAAGCTGGTCGAGCTCTACAACCGGTACACCGCCGGAGCGGCGGCGCCCGTGCTCGGGGCCTCCGGCCGCGAGCGGCACGCCCAGCGCCTTCACCGCCGACTGGCTGGCCGGGGTGAGCACCGGCTACTGGCGCACGACGATCCGGCCTTCGCCTACCTGGGAACGTCCTGCGTGCTGAACCTCATGCTCCGCGACGGGGCCAGCGAGCCGCTCACCTACGGCGAGTCGCCCTGCAACCGGCTGCGTTCGCCCGCGGACCCGCGGCGCTACAAGGGCCGTTCGCATCCTCCCGAGTGGCAGAAGCAGAACGAGACATGCCCGTACTGGTCCGCCTGTCCCCGGCACCATGGCTCCCGGGCTCTGGTAGGTGCGGCCATCTGGGTCGCCACCCTGCCGAGTCTGATCGACTCCGCCCCGCCGTACCCGCAGAACGGCGAGCGCATCCGCTACTTCGAACTGGCTTGCCGCCGCGGCGACCTGATGATCATCGACGAGGCCGACCGGGTTCAGATGCACCTCGACCAGATCTTCGCCCCCGCGGTCCTCCTGGCCGCGGACGAGGAACGAGGACTGATCGACTGGCTGAGCCGTCACAAGATCCGTGAACTCGCGGTGAGCGGTCGCACCCAACTCTCCGAGCGCGACGTGGCGGTCTTCGTTGCCGCGCTCAACACCGCAGTGGCGGCGACCGACCGGCTGCACGCAATGCTGGTAGGCCATTACCGGCTGCGCCGTTGGGTGGGGCGGGGCTACTTCAGTGCCTGGACGCTCCAGTCGGACCTGCTCAACGAACGCTTCGCCCTGCCGCAAGACGCGGCGCCGGACCATCCGCACCGAGCGCCGCTGGAGGGGCGGCAGCACCTGCTGGAGGCGTTCCGCGAAAACCCCTTCGGGGACCGTGCGAGGCGGAGCGAGGCTGACTTCTCGCACCTCACCGTGCTGCTCAACGAGCTTCTGCACACCGGCAATCCCGAGCAGACCCGGGCCCGCCTGCTGGCCAACGTCGACTCCGTGTTCGGGCTGGACCGGACCTTCATGGCCGAGAAGGAGGCGGAGCACCGGGAGGCGTTGGCCGTCTGGCGGTCGAAGGAGGCGGCCCGGCAGCAGCGGCAACGCGGCGGCCGCCGGGTCGGGCGGGAGACCCCTCCGCCACCGACCCCGGGCGAGTGGCGCGAAGAACTGGCGGACCGTTTCGAGCTCACCGTGCTGTTGTGCGCGCTGGAACCGAGGCTGGCTCTGATCAACGCCATGTGGCCGCGGGTCGAGGCCGCGCTCGGTCTCGGATTCAGCGAGATGTATCGACGGCCCAACGACTACGCCCCTATGGTGCCCGAGGCGCCGATGGGCAATGTGCTCGGCTTCCAGTTCCTGGTGCAGGGCAAGGACGGCGAAGGAGTCCGCAGCGGTGAGCTGACGTTCTTCCGGTGCAGTGGTGTGGGGCGTGAACTGCTCCGCGCCATCCCGGGATTGACCGAGGTCGACGGACGGCCCGGGGCCCAGGTACTGCTGATGTCGGGCAGTAGTTGGGCGGGGAGGTCCAGTCGGTACCACGTCCAGGTGCCCGTCGGCGTCGTGATCCAGCCGCGGCCGGAGGTGATGGAGCGCATCGCGGAGGAGAGCGAGATGCGCTTCGAGTTCATCGACGACGGTCCGCTGAAGCTGCGTGTGTCGGGGAGCCCTCCGGAGGAACGGCCCGAGAGGCTGCGCCGCATCGCGACCTGGCTCGGGGCCGCCGCGGACGACGTCGAGGCCGGCGGGCCGCTGGAGACGGAGCTGATGTCGCTTCCGCCGGGCCGGGACCAGATCCTGCTGCTGGTGGGCAGTTACCGGGAAGCACGTCTGGTCGCGGACACCCTGCACAATCTCAATGGCCGTTGGAAGGACAAGGTGCTCTGCCTGGTCTCGGACGACGAGGAGATCGACGAGGGCGACGAGAACCCATCGGCGCACCGAGCCCGGACTCTGCGCCGCGGTGACGTGGAGAGGCTCCGTCACCTGGAGGCGGACATCCTGGTGGCGCCCCTGCTCTCGGTCGAGCGGGGGCATAACATCCTCAACTGCCAGGACGAGGCCGCCATCGGTTCGGTCTACTTCCTCGCCCGTCCCAACCCGCATCCGGACGACCTCTCCCTCGCGGTCCACGCGGTCAACGACTGGATCGTCCGGGCCCAGCAGGACCACCGGTTCGAGGCGTGGGTCCGTAGTGGCGACAGCCTGGAGGACGGCGTCGAGGCGGTCCGCCGCGAGGCGAGGTCGTACTGGTACCGGGTGCTGCAACGGTCCATGGCCTGGAGCCATCTCAACGAGGACCGGGTACCGGTCACCTGGGACATCCTCGTGCTGATGTGGCAGGTCATCGGCCGACTGGTACGCGGCGGAGTCCCGGCCCGAGTGGTCTTCGTCGACGCGGCCTTCGCCCCGAACCGCGCGTCATCCCCGGCCACCGAGGACACCGTCAGGTCCAGCCTGCTGCACAGCATCCAGGAGGTGCTCGACCCGTACTTCCTCGACGGTGCGACACCTCCCGACGAGGAGTTCATCGTGCGCGCGCTCTACCGGCCGCTGTGGCACATGCTCGGCCGCTGTCTGACTCAGCCGCTGCTGGCCGCCTGAGGTGGCGCTAGCGGCATCTCCCCCTCGCCTCCGTTCCTTCCGACAGCCCACGACAGAGGAGAACCGTCATCTACCAATCCATCCGCACCCTCGCCTACGAACCGGACCCCGGATACGGACCCTGGGAGCAGGACCTGCGCGTCCTGCGGCTCGGGGAGGACCTGCGGCAAGATCTGGTGCTACGCCAGGAACAGCCGCGCGGCGGTAACCAGCCCTACCTCGCCCTCGGCCGGCTCCATTCGCTGCTGCGGGCGTGGGCTCCGGGGGTGCTGGCCACCGGCCGCAACGCCGGATCCGACGGCCGACTGCCGTGGCTCTACGCACGCGAACCCGTCCCGAAGCAGGTCCTCGCACCACTGATCGGCACCTGGGCGGCCGGCCTGTCGGACGGTGAGGACGACGAGATCGACCTCGAACAGCAGTTGAAAGCGGAGGAAGGGACCGGGGCGCCGGTCCTGCCCGACTGGGAGGCCGAGCGGGTCGACCTCACAGAGACGGTCGAGTCCGCAGGGGGGACCGCCGAGCCGCTCGGCCGGCTCTACCACCTGCTCCCAGAAGCCGTGGCCTTCCGCTTGGCGGGCACCCCATTTCGAACGGACGGCGGCGTCCTCCGGTTCCGGGTCGTCAGTTCCGGCACGAGCGGGGTGGACCTGGTCTCGTGGCCGCCCCTGCAGTACCAGCGCCGCAACCGGACCTGGTACTACTCGGCGCACCTGACCGTCACCGTCCACACCGTGCCTTTCGCCCGGCAGTTCCGCGTGCACGTGGCCACCGGGGTGCGTCGCTGGGCCACCCGGATCGAGATCCCCCGATGGAAGCTGGGCGGGGCGACCGTACTGTTGGACGCCCCGCTGCCGTGGCCCGAAGGGCCGGACCGCGGCTATCGACTCATGGTGAACTCCCTCGGATACGAATGGAGTTCGAAGGAGATCGGCTGGAAGCGGCGCAGCCCCGCCCCGCTGCTCGCCGAGCTGGACATCACCCGCCGGTTCCCCGAAGCGGAGGAGCTCTTCACAGCGCCCGAGAAGTGGCTGAACGGGAGTCAGGACGTCGTGGCCGGAATCGTCTACCACCCCGTGCTCGGGCCGCACGAGGTCGGCGCGGGCCTGATGCCCAGGGAACGGGCCGGTCTGGACACGTGGATCGGGCAGACCCTGAGCCCGGTCCTCCGCCGGTGCGCAGACCTGAGCCGGGTTACCCGGCGGAACACCCCTGCCCTGCTTCCCCGGCAGACCAGGAAGAGCGCGCCGGGCAGCAGGGAGGCACAACAAGCGCTGGCCCGACGTGCCCTCCTCGGCCGAGCGCTCGGAGGGCGGCCACTGGACGTGGAGATCCTCTGGCAGGCCCCGGAAACGAGGGACGCGCTCCTGACCGCCCTTCCGAAGGTCATCGGCCTCGCCCCGGGGCGCGTGACGGACGAGGACGGTGGCACGAGCTGGGTGGCCGACGGTATCCGGATCGTGGTCCGGGCCCGGCCGGCGGGGGAGTCGGCGAGCGCCCTGCGGATCGCCACCGACCGCAAGCGCCGACCGGCGGTCCGTCTCGCGGAGGGCATCGAGCAGCGCTGCGCCTTGGTGGCGGCGGACCACCGGACGTCCGAGGGGATCGGTCTGGTGATCGCCGAGATCGCGGGCAAGGAACACTTCGCCTCGGTGCCCGATTCCGATCCCAAGCACGCCCTGCGGGTGGCACACGGACGCCGGGGCAGGCTCACCCAGTTCATCAACCTGCCGGAGCCCGGCAGCGCCGACTTGGACCACCGGGCGAAATCGGCCTGGTTGGACGCCTTCCGACAGTTGGGTGCCATCAGCCCGCCACCTCACCGGGTGGGCGACGCCGTTCCGGCGGACCTGCAGTACGCCGCTCTCTGGCTGGTCCGCTGCACCAAGAACGGGCCCACCCGGACCCCGGACCGCCGGCTGGTCGCGGTCCGGTTCCGCGCCGACGGGGACCCGGGCACGTTCTCCGGCTGGGACGCGGGCCGGGCCGAGTGGGTGTCCTACCCCAAGATGCTCCTCTCCCTCTTGGAGACAGCCCCGGCCCCCCGGGCGGAACTCGAACGCCAGATCCGTACGCTCCTCTTCCAACTGCGCGACCGGCCCACCCTACTGCTGGCCAACTCGGGAAACCTCCGCCAGTGCTGGCCGGCACTGCGCAACGGCGCACTGAGTCGTGACCTGCTCGCCTTCGGCACCGGACCGGCCCAGCGCATCGCGCTCTACGGCGAGCACCTCCGGATGGTCCTGGTGCGGGACGGGAACGGACGGGGCGAGGTGCCGGAGTGGTACGCCCACGACGGGTCCGGCAGGATCGGCTTCTCCGAGGGAGTCTGGGCTCCCGCCCCGGATCCCCACGGCCGCGTGTTCACCAGCATCACCGGCACCCCGCCCACCGCTGCGAGGCCCAAGAACCTGATGAAGCTCCTCCCGGCCCCGGGTGGCCGCACCTCGCCCGGGACGACGGCCTGGAACCCCAAGCTCCTGGAGATCACCGTGCTCGGCCGCCACTCCTCCGAGAGCTCCGCCGACCGTCCGCTCGACCTGGCCACCCTGACCCATCAACTCCGCTACCACGACGACTACCCGCCACTGGCGTACCCCCTCCCGCTCCACCTCGCGCAGTTGGCGAAGGAGTACGTGCTTCCCCTCACCTCGTCGGAGGTGCTGACGGCCGGGCCCGACAGGTCGCCCTGATCAGCGCGGTCGCCCGGACTGCCGCTGTCGAGCCACACCGACCCGATGGTCCGGGCCGGGTCTGCAAAAAGAACGGCGCTGTCTCGTAATCGACGGTAGCGCTATGTGATGATCACTGGAGGAGGATGCGGTGGCGGAGTAGGGGGAACCCGGCTCGGCCGCGCATCTGGCGCATGATCCGCTTGGTTCGCGTGTTGGCGCCCTCGGTGCGGCCGTTGTGGTGCGAGAGGGTGAGTCCGGCGTTGACAGCGGCGCGGTCGAGTTCGAGGCCGTTGCTGAAGGCTCGCAGGTGGGGTAGGTCGACGGAGCGAACTGACGTGATCCAGTCGGTGAGCTTGGTGTCGTTGCCCTCGGCCGGCGCCAGTAGTTGCGCGAACTCTGCGGCCAGGCAGGCGAGTTCGTTCATCTCGGGGCATGCCTTGGTGAGTTCCCCCAGCAGGGTGCTGTCCCTGTCGCGCAGGCTCTCTGGGCGGGTGAGGATGAGGCGGGCGAAGCGCTGCGGGGTGGTGACGGGCTTGTCGCCCTCGGCGCGGCCCTGGGTGATGCAGCGGACCAGGAGGTTGGCGCTGCCGATGTAGCCGAGCTCCTTGATCTCGCGCAGGAGGTGGGTGACGGGCACCGCGGGGTCCTCGACTCGGCGTCGGCGCAGGTGATGGCGGTAGGGATCGACCAGTGTGGGCTTGTAGCGGGGCGCGCGGCGCTCTGCGGTGGGTTCCTTCATGCGGGCGTACCGCTTGACGGTGTTCAGCGCGACGTCGAGGCGCCGGGCGCATTCGAGCAACCCGACACCCTGGCCGAGCAGGCCGTGGACCTACTGCCAGCGCTCGCGGGTGGTCTGCTCGCGAACGCCCCCGGGCCGGGCGGGGTTCACCGCGGTCGCCCAGCAGGCGGCGTGGGAGCGGACCTCGGCCAGGACTTTGCCGCACAGGTTGCTCCACAAGTGCCACCCGTCGCTGACCTGCACTGCTTCGGGCAGGGCCTGGCGGATCGCCTCGCCGTAGGAGCCGGAGCCGTCGCGGCAGACGTACTCGGCCCCGGGATGCTCGCGCAGCCACGCGACCAGGGTCTGGGTGGTTCGATCGGGCAGGACGTCGATCCGCTCGCCGGTCTCGGCGTCGATGAGCACGGTCGCGTAGCGGTGTCGGCGTTTGAGGGCGAAGTCATCGACGCCGAGCACACGCGGGACACGCCACGGCGGTACCGCCTGGCGCATGAGCAGACACAGGGCGGTCGAGCGGGGGATCGCGCAGGCCAGTATGCGAGAAAGGCGGGCACCCGCCCGGCCAGAAACCACCCACACGCCCCCTACCTCGCCGGCTGGCACCTGCGGATCGAGCCCGAGCTCGGGCGGCTCCCCCTCCGCCTGATCACCACCGCTCTCATCACTGCGGCCGTATTCGGCTGGATCGCCGACGGCTGCAGCCGCTCCACCATCAAGAACACCCTCGCCATGCTCCCCCTCATCTTCGAGCAGGCCATCGTGGACGGCATCCTCGAACGCAACCCCGCCCACATCACCGGCTGGCAGCGCGAATACCAGCAGGTCGAAGACGAACTGCGGGACCCCCGCTCCCTCGCCCTGCGCGACTGGGACACCCTCACCGAACTCGCCGATGCCCTGGTCGCAGCCTCATACAACCACAATCGCGGATGGGGTGATGTCGTCGTCCACAGCGCCTGCACTGCCACTCGGATCGGCGAGGTCTCCGGAGTCCGGGCCCGCGACGTCGATACCGACAAGTGGCTCCTGACCTGCCGCCGACAGACCACCCCCGCCCCCGGCGGGCTGGTCGACAAACACACCAAGGGTAGGGTCGCCCGCCTCATCCCGATCATCGAACCTTTGCGCCCGCTCATCATCAGGCGGCTCCAAGCGACGCGAGGCGACCCGGACGGCCGCCTCTTCACCGGCCCGCGCGGCGGTCGCATCAGCACCGCAGTCCTGCGTGACGCCACCCGCTGGGACGACGTCACCCGGGACCTCGACTACGAACACCTGCGCCGCCACGACCTGCGCCACACCGGCCTGACCTGGATGGCCGACGCCGGCATCCTTCCGCACATCCTCAAGGAAATCGCAGGCCACCGGCTCATCACCACCACCCAGCGCTACTTCCACCCGACGTGCTCCGGATCCTGGAAGCCGGCCAAGCCCTCACCCATCACCTCGAGAAGCTCCAACGCGACGGCCAGATCACCCGCCGCTGGTAACACGCCGTAACTGCCATCGCCTCGAAATGGCCGCTGACGAGCCGCTCCGATGCCGCCCGAGTCACGCCACGGCAAGCAGTAAGCGTCAGAAAGGCCTTAGAAATGCCCAGATATAAACCAGTTTGACCCACTTGACCCGCACCCGGCGCACTTGACCAAGGGTCAAGTGCGCCACCACGCCTCGCTCCAGCAAAACGGCAAGGAGGTCTCGCACTTCACCTTGAGATCGAAGAACAATCCGCACACCAGCCACTGGAGCAACGAATGGCGGCGGACCTGCGGCCATACCCGGGGACCATTTTGGGACCACCCGGGACCAAAAAACGAGCCCCGAAAACCAGCAAGAGCGGGCCCTTGGTTTCCCAAGTACCCGCTCTCACAAGCGACTTCACAGTCGGGACGACAGGATTTGAACCTGCGACCCCTTGACCCCCAGTCAAGTGCGCTACCAAGCTGCGCCACGTCCCGTGGTCTCGGATCCCGTAGCAAGGGCCTGGGGGGCTCTGCTGTGGGCTTCTCGACCTTGTCTCCGGTTGTCCCGGCGACGTGGAAAACAATACAGCACGTCGGGGGGTGCTCGCTGCCAGGTTCGGGGGTGGGTGGGTCAGGGGGTCGGGTGGCGGGCGTCGTAGGCGAGGAAGGCGGGGCGGCGGGCGGCGAGGAGGAGGACGGCGGCGACGCAGGCGAGGCCGCCGGTGATCACGGAGGTGGTGGGGTTGGTGAGGGCGGCGACGGTGCCGGACTCGAAGTCGCCGAGGCGGGGGCCGCCGGCCACGACCACGATGAAGATGCCCTGGAGGCGGCCGCGCATCTCGTCGGGGGCCGCGACCTGCATCATCGTGTTGCGGAAGATCATGCTGACGGTGTCGGCGCAGCCCGCGACCGCGAGCAGCAGGAGGCCGAGCCAGAGGTTGTGGAGGGCGCCGAAGGCCGCGATGGCCAGGCCCCAGGCGGCGACCGAGACGAGGATGGCGACGCCCTGGCGGTGCACCCGGCCGACCCAGCCGGAGAAGAGCGCGCCGACCAGGGCGCCGACGGCCGGGGCGGAGACCAGCAGGCCGACGGTGCCGGCGTCGCCGCCGTAGAAGGTGACCGCGATGGCGGGGAAGAGGGCGCGCGGCATGCCGAAGACCATCGCGGCCAGGTCGGCGAGGAAGCTGGTGCGCAGGTTGGGCTGCTCGCGCAGGAAGCGGAGGCCGTCGAGGACGGAGGCGCGGCCCTTGCGCTCGCCGAGCGGCCGCATGGCGGGCAGTCGCCACATCGCGTACAGGGTGGCGGTGAAGGCGACGGTGTCGACCAGGTAGGCGGCCTGGGCGCCGTACGCGCCGATGAGGACGCCGCCGAGCATCGGGCCGACGGTGAGGCCGAGGTTCATGCTGACGGTGTTCAGGGCGTTCGCCGCCGGGAGCTGGTGGCTGGGCACCAGGCGGGGGATCATCGCGGAGCGGGCGGGCGAGCTGAGTGCGAAGAAGCCCGCCTGGACGGCGACGGCGACGTACAGGACGGCGACCAGGCCGAGACCTGCCAGTGCCTGCGCGGCGAGGACGGCGGAGACGACCGCCAGACCGCCCGAGCCGATCAGGCCCAGCCGCCGCCGGTCGACGGTGTCGGCGATCGCTCCGCCGTAGAGGCCGAAGGCGACCAGCGGGACGAGGGAGAAGATGCCGACCAGGCCGGTCGCGAAGGCGGACCCGGTCAGGTCGTAGACCTGGACGGAGACGGCGACGGCCGTCATCTGCTGGCCTATGGAGGAGACGGCCTGCCCGGCCCAGACCCGGCGGTAGTCGGGACTGTCGCGCAGCGGGCTGAGGTCGGCGAACGCCCGCCGGTACCAGGGTGACGCGGCGGCCGCCGTCGGCCCCGGCCCGGAACCGGGTTCGGGATCGGAGTCGGGTTCGGGTTCGGCGGAGGAGGGCGAGGAGGACGGAGTGGGATGCTGATTGTCCGGCATGGTCCCCCATGCTCCGCCCCTCTCCCGGCCGCCCCGGCACCGGGGCCCACCCGGCCACGGCCCCGGCACGGCCCAGACACACCCCGGACACACCCCGGGCGCCCCTCTGGCGCACCCCGGCGCCGGAGGGACCCCGGGCCCCCGTCCGCTACCGGCTCAGCACCTGCTTCTCCCCCGCCTCCACCGCGAAGTCCAGCCGGTTGCCCGGCGGCGGGAACGGGCAGATGAAGTGGTCCGAGAAGGCGCACGGCGGCAGGTAGGCCCGGTTGAGGTCGAGGACGGTGCGGCCCTCGGCGTCCGGCGCCGGCAGGGTGATGAAGCGGAAGCGGTAGGTGTCGATGCCGCTGGTCGCGTCCGCGATCACACCGGTGAGCCGCCTGCCCGCCCGGCTGACGGTCAGCGTGCGGTGCTCACCCGCCACCGTGAAGGCGATCTGCCCGGTGACGGCCAGCGGACGTTCCTTGCCGTCGGCGTTCGGGACCACGACCGACCGTGCGTCGCCGTCCGCGAACGGGGTGAAGACGGCGGGCACGGCCCACTCGGGCGCGTACGGGTAGGCCGAGATGCCCACGAAGGCCGTCCGGCGCGGCGCGGCCGGGTCGAGGACCCGCAGGGCCAGTTCGCCCTCGCGCTCGATCGGGACGAGCAGCGCGTCGCCCAGCCTGGCGGTGTCGGCGTCCGGGTCGCTGTCCGGGCGGAGCAGCACCTCGCCGTCCACGGGGGCGGCCGCGCCGTCGACCGTGATGCCGTCGGCCGCCGCCGCCCGGACCCGGACGCCCTCGGTGTCGGCCCACCAGAGCCCGGGCAGGCCGGGGACCCCGGCGGGCTCCGGCTCCAGCCAGTGCGTGCCGGTGAGTGACAGCGGGCCGTGCAACGCGCTCACCGACGCCGCCCGGCCGTCACTCCAGTGCTTCCAGTCCTCCGCGGCCGTCGCCGTCATCGGTCCACCCTCCCGATCGGTCCGCGGACGGCCCGCGGTTCGGGCCGCCCGTCTCGGTCATCCACAACACCGTCCGCGCGGACGGATCATTCCCGTCGGTCCGAGACCGCCGAAACCGCAACACGGCGGCAACGCGCCGACACGCGGCACAACACGGGGCAAGGCACCGAACACGACACGACACGGCACCGCAACACCGGGCGCAGCGCGCGGCACGGCGCCGGGCACGACACCAGGCGCGACACCGGACAGGGCTCCGAGCATGGCACGGACCATACCGATCACCTACCCGTCACGGCGCTTCAGCGGACGGAACAGCCCCTCCTGCACCACGGACACCACCAGCTGCCCGTTCCGGTCGAAGATCTGCCCGCGCGCCAGGCCTCGCGCGCCGTGCGCGATCGGGGACTCCTGCTGGTACAGCAGCCAGTCGTCCGTCCGGAACGGCTGGTGGAACCACATCGCGTGGTCGAGCGAGGCCATGTCGAAGTTCCGCTCGCCCCACAGCGGTTCGACCGGGGCGCGGACGGCGTCCAGCAGCGTCATGTCACTGGCGTAGGTGAGGGCGCAGACGTGGATCAGCGGGTCGTCCGGCAGCGGGCCGTTGGTGCGGAGCCAGACGCCGCTGCGTGCCTCGACACCCTCCAGTTCCGCCTCCGTCCAGCGCAGTCGGTCCACGTAACGGATGTCGAAGGGCTGGCGGCGGCTGATGAACGGGGGCAGCTCGCCGAGCCGGGAGCCGACCTCGTCCAGGGCGCTGGGCAGTTCCTCGGGGCCGGCCACCGACGGCATCGGGAACTGGTGCTCGATGCCGCCCTCCTCCGGTCTGTGGAAGTCGGCGGTGAGCGCGAAGATCGACCGGCCGCCCTGGATGCCGAGCACCCGGCGGGTGGTGAAGGAGCGGCCGTCGCGGATCCGGTCGACCTGGTAGACGATCGGCACGCCGGGCAGTCCGGGGCGCAGGAAGTAGGCGTGCAACGAATGGACCGGGCGCTCGTCGTCCACCGTGCGCCCCGCCGCGACCAGCGCCTGCCCGGCGACCTGGCCGCCGAACGTCCGTTGCAGCGCCTCCTCGGGGCTGCGCCCCCGGAAGATGTTGAGTTCGATCTGCTCAAGGTCGAGCAGATCGACAAGGTCGTCGACGGGGGTACCCATGCTCACGCTTCCTCTCGGGACTCCGAACGAATTCTCCAGCTCACTCGAATCCTCTGGCGACCCGGGTCATTCCCGCGCAGCGGGTCGGAGCCCCCAGTTCACTCGAACGAGTAACCGAAACCGTCGCCCGCCCGAACCCGTCGCCCGCCCGAAACCGCCGTCCGACCGAACCCGTCGGCGGGGACCCACGGCTACACCACCAGCCCCGATTGCCGGACCGTGATGTTGAGCCGCCCGGTCAGCCCCAGCGCCGGATCGGCCGTCCCCGGCAGCGTCCGCACCACCCCGTGGTACGCGAACCGGGCCGGACCACCGAAGACCAGTAGGTCGCCGCTGCACAGCTCCAGGTCGGTCCACGGCCGGGTCCTGGTCTCGGTGTTCCCGAGCCGGAACACGCAGCCGTCGCCGAGCGAGAGCGAGACCACCGGCGCGTCCGCGCGCTCGTCGCGGTCCTGGTGGAGGCCCATCTTCGCGCCGTGCGCGTAGTGGTTGACGATCGCGATGTCCGGCTCGTACGACGCGGCGCCCTCGATCTCCCCCAGCGCCGGCCCGTACGCCTCGACGACGGCCCTGCGCGCCAGCTCCCCGAGCACCGACGGGAACGGCTTGACCGGTGCGCCGTCCTCGGCGACCCGCCGGTAGCCGTACGGGTACCAGTGCAGGCCGAGGCTCACCATCCGCACGGACATCGTCCCGCCGGTGGGCATCCGCACGGTGTGCAGACCGGCGGGCGGGCGGGCCCAGTCCCGGCAGGCGGCGACCAGGCGGCGCTGGGCGTCGAGGTCCAGCCAGCCGGGGAGCAGGACGGCGCCGGGGGCCGGCTCGGAGCGCCGACGCGTGCCCGAGTCCCCGCCCGAGTCCCCGCCCGGGCCACCGCGCGGGTCATCGAACAGCTCGCCCTGGATCACCCCGCCATCCTCCCGCACCGGGCCCGCGCGGGCCCGGTCGCGGTCCCGCCCGTACCGACACCGACGGCCGCTCCCCCACCCGGCGGAGGGATCCGCGCGGCGGAAGAGCGGCCGTGGAGGAAGCCGAGCGCGTCGCCGCCCGATCGGGCGGCAGCTGTGCGGCGGAGCCCGGGCGGCCGCTGTCAGCCTCGCGCGATGCTCCGGGGCCCAAGGGATCCAAGGGATCCAAGGGATCCAAGAGGCCCAAGGGGCTCAGAGCGTTCAGGGCTCTCAAGGGATTCGAGGCGCTCAAGCGGCCCGAACCGCCAGGGGGAACCTCAGATGCTGAGGGTCTGACCCGGGAAGATCAGGTCCGCGTTGCCACCGATGACCTGGGCGTTGTTCTTGTACAGGTCGTGCCAGTCCAGGCCCTGCGCGGCGGCGATGGAGCTCAGGGTGTCACCGGCCTTGACGGTGTAGTCGCCCTTGGCGGCCGGCTTGGCGGCGTTCGAACCCTTCCAGGACTTGGCACCCTGGTCGGCCTTCGGCGCAGCCTTGCGGACGTCGGACTTCGGCGCGGCAGCCTTCGGCGCGGCGTCGTTCTTCGGCGCGGCCTGGGCCTTGGGAGCGGCCTTCGGGGCCTCGGCCGGCTTGGCGGCGGCCTTCGGGGTCTGCGCCGGCTTGGCGGCGGTCGAGCCGGCCGAGGTGTCGACGGCGGCCGGGGCGCCGCCCTTGGTCAGACCGGCCTTGACGGAGCAGACCGGCCAGGCACCCGGGCCCTGCGAGGCGAGGACCTTCTCGGCGACGGCGATCTGCTGCGCCTTGGTGGCCAGGTTGGCCTGCGAGGCGTAGGCGGTGCCACCGAACGCGGCCCAGGTGCTGGAGGTGAACTGCAGACCGCCGTAGAAACCGTTGCCGGTGTTGATGGCCCAGTTGCCGCCGCTCTCGCACTGGGCGACGGCGTCCCAGGTGGAGACGGAGGCGGCGGAGGCCGAGGTGGCCGTGACGAGGCCGGCCACCGGCAGGGCCGCGACAGCGGCGCCCGCCACGACGGCCATCCGAACGCGGTTGCGCTTGGTGGCGGCGGAGGTGGTGGCAGCGGCGGTCTCGTGACGGAAGGTCATGGGGTTCCTCTCGACAGCCCCGGGCGGGCATGCGGAACCAGGCCCTGGAGAGGGCCGCTTTCGCTTGCCGCGTCCGTCGGACGGCCGTGCACGTGTCGGACGTGCCGCTGCCGCCCCGGCCACCCAGCCGCTCGCCGGCGACCCGTTCGAGCGGTCGCGTCGGCGGGCACCTGCCGCTCCCGGCGGGCCGGGGGGCGGTGCGTCGGGGGTGAACCCGGGTGGCGCTCGTTGCGCCGCCCAAGAAGCTACGAGTCGGTCGGCAGGTAGATCAAAAATTCGACGGTCTGCCCAGCTCAGCCAAGGGTTACCGGCGGTAAGACCCGCACAATCGCGCCCGGAATGTCCGCTTTTACCGTCGATTCCTAGATCAAACATCCGGGCGGCGTGACTCACCTCACCAGGACGTTCCGGCAGTCCCTGCACCGACATCGACAGATTGCGACCAAGAGAACACGCCTCGCGGTCGGATCCGGAGCAATTCCCGTCAGCCTCGACGGGCACCCGTGACGCCTGACACAAGGGCCCGTTGGACATGTCGACCTCCCCGTGTCCGCCCCCGAACCCCATCCACACCCATCCGAGGAGACCCTGTGCAGCGCATGCTCGACGTCAGCGACGAGGTCCGGTCCGAGATCGGCGACGACGAGGCCGACCGCCTGCTGGGCGGCGACCGCGCCCCCGACGGCTACGAATGCACCTCCTGCCGAACCCCTGGCGACACGCACCTGGAGCCCACCAGCACCGTGCTGTTCGTCGGCGAGGAGACCGCCGTCCTCGCCTTCGCGCACGCCCGCTGCATCCCCTCCCAGGTCGTCCCGGTCTCCGAGGAGCAGCTGGCCGGCGCCGTCCGCAGCATCAGCCAGTCGCACACCGGCGCCCCGGACCTCGCCGTCCCCACCGCCCCCGCCCCCGCGCAGCCCGTCCCGGCGCCGGCCCCGGCCGCCCCCGCCGTGCCGGACCCGGGCCGGCAGAGCGCGCCCGGCCAGGCCGCCATCCTCGGCATCACCTGCGGACTGGTCCTGCACGGCAAGGTCGGACACGCCTCACTGGTGGTCGAGCCGACCGGTCCGGTCGGCCGCCCCGGCAGCACCTCGGGCGAGGACGAGTTCCTCGACCTGCTCCAGGACGCCGGCTTCCAGCCCGTCACCGACCTGGACGAGACGCCGGAGCAGCTGCCCGGCTGGTCGGTCCTGGTCGCGATGGGCAAACTGCACGCGGTCCTCCAGCCCGCCGCGGCCGGCGGCAGCACCGGCTGGTGGCAGGCGCACCAGCCGCTCCAGGTCACCGACGCCTGGCGGATGGCCGCGAGCCAGCTCTCCGAGGTGACCATGTACGCCGTCCCGGCCGGCATGGTCGGCCGCCAGCCCCGCGAGGACCTGCTGCGCCAGGCGCTGGAGCGGGCGGTGGCACTGGGCCAGGTGGTCGCCGCCTCCCTCCCGCTCGCCGGGACCTGATCCGCCCCGGTGCCCCGCCCGCCGGAGGGCGGCCTCCCGTCCAGGGGC
>NZ_JBHTWX010000058.1:0-52603 GCF_042792155.1 Kitasatospora sp. NPDC056651
CCGGACCGGTGTCCCGGTCCGGTGCGGGGGCCGTGTCGCGGACGCTACGCGCCCCGCGGCTCGAACGGTTGGTGGTCCGGGGCGCAGACCTTCCCGCGCGGCGGCAGTTCGCCGTCCACCAGGTAGCGCTCCTCGTAACCGGCGGCGCAGGCGCTCGGGTTGCCGAGGACGGTGTGCCCGTAGCCGTCGACGGTCAGCAGCCGGCCGCGGGCGAGGGAGTCGGCCATCGCCCGGGAGCCTTCGTAGGGCCAGGCCGGGTCGCCGGTGTCGGCGACGACCAGGACGGGTGCGGAGGTGGGACGGTCCCAGGGGCCGTCGTAGCGGTCCCGGGCGGCCTCGGACGGCCAGGCCGCGCAGCGCTGGGTCTGCCACACCCAGGACGGGCCGACGGCACCGGAGCGCGCTCCGGCGAGGTCCGCCAGCGCCCCGTAGTCGGCGCCGGCGGGCGGGTTCACGGCGTCGGCGCACAGCACGCCGAGGACCTGCGCCTGCCCCGGCAGGCCACCGGTCGGCGGCGGGGCCGACGGCGTGTCGGAGGCGGTCCACAGCTGCTGCAGCCACCCGCCCAGCGCGGCCCAACCGGTGTCGGGGACACCCGGTACCGGCGCCGCCGCGTACAGCTTCGATGCCACGGCGGACACGGCGGAGGCGTAGTCGTGGGTCACCGCCCACGGAGACGCGCCGACCGTGACCGGCCCCCGGCGCAGCCGGTCGAGCAGCCGGTCGAACTTGGCGCGGGTCGCCTCCGCGTCGCCCGCCGAGAAGGCGCAGGCCTCGGGGCCGGCGGCGCCGCAGCGGTCGAGGAAGGCGTCGAGCGCGCGGGCCGAGGCGAGGTCGCTGCCGGTGCGCAGGAACGGGGGCAGCTCCCGGCCACGCGGCCCGCGGCCGGTGGACCAGGCGACCGGGTCGAGGGCGCTGTCCAGGACCATCGCGCGGACCCGGCCGGGGAACAGGTTGGCGTACGTGGCGCCCAGCAGCGTCCCGTACGACGTGCCGAGGTAGCCGAGCCGCTCGTCGCCGACGGCCTGGCGCAGCACGTCCATGTCGCGCGCGACGTCGGCGGTGGACAGGTGGGCCATCAGGCCGGTCCGGTCACGGTCTGCGCACTGGCGGCCCAGGCGCGCGTAGGTGTCGGCCCAGACCGACCGCTGCTCCGCGCCGACCGGGAAGCCCGCCGGGAGCCGGCCGAGCAGGCTCTGCTCGGCGGCCGGGTCCGGGAAGCAGTCGAGCGTGGTGGAGGCGCCGATGCCGCGCGGGTCGAAGCTGACGATGTCGAACCGCTCGCGCACCTGCTCGGGGAGCAGGCCGTACACGGCGGGCAGGGCCGCGGTCCCGGGTACGGCGGGGCCGCCCGGGTTGAAGAACAGCGAGCCGATCCGGTGCGCCCGGTCCCCGGCGGGACGGCGGATGACGGACAGCCGGATCGACCGCCCCCGCGGGTCGCGGTAGTCCAACGGGACGGCGACGGTGTCGCACTGGAAGTGCGGGTCCGCGCAGGGCTGCTTCCAGTCCGGTCTCGGCACGGGCGGGGAGGGCGCGGCGGCCGCGACAGCGGGGGTCAGGCCGGCGAGCAGCAGCGCGGCGGCCGTGGCGGCCGCGACGCGGAATGCGGCGGCGAGGCGGGGTCGGGGCATGGGCGGCTCTCTTCGTCGATCTCCTGATCGGGCGTCACCGAGTCTTCCGCCGAGCGCTGTCAGCACACCGCCAGGCCGCTGTCCGGCCACCGTCACGCCGCTGACAGCGACTTCCACCGCCTGGCGTGATTTCCGCGGATCGCTTTTGTCAATTTCGCGGCAATATGATTCGCCCCGCCTCCCGCTGCGGGTTTGTCAATGCAGCTGACGCGCCGTTAGGATCGCATTCGCAGCGCCCTCCAGGGAGTTCCCTGGGCTCCACCCCATGTTCTGGGTTCGCCCGGCGCCCGACATCAGTTCGGGCGAATCGATAGGGAGGAGCACGCCCCATGCCCAAACGGAGGAAAAGGCCCAGTGAGGACGACGAGTCGCCCCCGCGCAACGCGGCGGGAAACGACGAGTCCGACGAGGCCACCGAGCCGGAGGACACGGGACGTCGCACGGAGAACCGCAGGCTGTTCATCGAGTGCCTGAGGCTGCTGACGGCCCTGACCAAGGCTTTCGGCAGCGATTAGGCACGGCGCGACAGGGTGGCACCCCTGCCGCGCCGCCGGTGGATCAGCCGCGCTCGCGCGGCCTGCCCAGCCCGTCCGGACAACCTTCGCGCGAGGGGGCCGGACGGGCCTTCACCGTTTTCCGACTCCTGAGCGTCGGAGTCTGATTCGAGATCACTTTTTTGCATTTTCGATCAAAAGCGATCCCGCAGCTGATGAGCTCCAGCAAATGGGTCCGAGCCTCCTTCAAGCCCCTTGACGGCGACCCGAAAGCGTCGAACTTCGTGACGACCATTGAACTCTACCCACCACAAAGCCCCGGTAGCAAACATCGAGCATGCCGCGCATCGTCGATGAAATCGCACTTTCATCACGACGGGGGCCAGGCCGGGACTCGACCGCGCACGGCTCCGGAATCGTCCAACCCCTCATGTGAGGGAGTCGACGGGCAACCGAACTTCCCTCGACTGTTAAAACTTTTCACGGCCCCGCCCACCCGGCCCGGCGACCTACAGTCCGAGACGGTCACCCCCGAGGCCGTGGGACCAATTGGTCCCACGGTAGCCCGCGTCACGCGACACGGACCTTCGCAGCCTACTGGTCTAGTAGGCTGCGAGGCCCCCTGGAGGCACCACCATAGGAACGTTCCTAGGTCCTACCAACGTTGGTAGGACCCCCGGGAGACCCGCCGGCATCGCCGGCATCAGATCCGAGGGTGACCGCCCTCCGGCCATCCCTGCCTGACCCTCCGTCACACATCAGCGATCGTCGACCTCTCGCGCGGCCGAAACGTCATCAGTCCTGGGCCCGTTGCGAGAGTCCCCGGAGGACGGTGGCGAGGAGAGGGATCTTCTCGGTGGCGCGGCGAAGGCAAGGTCACATCCCACGACGGGACTGTTCGCGGTCAAGCTCCGCCGGGTCACGGATCCGTCCCAGCGCACGCCCTCGCGAGCGGGGGCCTCCGGGGGGCCGGAAACCCCCGTCCCGCCCGGCCGACCGGGGCGGAGCCGGCGGCGTCGGGCGCCCTGTCCGGCGCCTCATGTGTAACAGCCCTGTCCTGGAGGCCGGTTGAACGGAACGGCCCGGCCGACCGGGCAGTCCTGCTCACCGGAAACACCCTCCCGCACCTGGCGATCGCCACCCGAACCCGAGGACAACACGATGCGCGCCCAAAAGATCACTTTCGCCGCCATAGCCCTCGCCGCCGGCCTCTCCCTCACGGCCTGCCAGAACGACGACGCCACCACCGACCAAGCCAAGCCGACGTCCGCACCGACCGCCACCACCGTCCCGTCCACGCCGGCCGCGACGACTGCGACCACCGGGGCCACCGCCCCGTCCACGACGGGCGGTTCGGCCACCACGCCGACCCCGGACGGCAAGAAGCCCACCTCCGCGGGAACCTCCCCCGCCGCCGACAAGAGCGGCAAGTGCCAGACCGCCGACCTGACGATCACGGCCGCGGACCGCACCATCGACGGCGACCGCGAGCGCACCGTCGTGGTCGAGCTGAAGAACCACAGCGGCCACGACTGCTCGATCGCCGGCTACGCGAAGGTCGACCTGAACACCACCGCGGGCCCGCTCACCGCGGACCAGTCCGGCGAACCGGTCGTCCCGGGCGTCCTCAAGAACGGAAAGTCCACCTTCTTCGGCATCACCTACCCGGAGAACAAGTCCGGCGGCTCCGGCGTCCGCATCACCGGCCTCCGGGTGACCCCGCCGGACGACAACAAGACGGTCACCCTCCCCTGGCCGGGCGCGGCCTCCCTGCCCGCCACGAACACCCCCGGCTCCCCCGTCAAGTTCGGCCCCATGGGCAGCGCGGGCCAGGGCAACTGACCGCCTGCGCCCGCCCAGTGGCGGCCGCCCGGCCCGCCAGGAAAGTGAGCCGGGCTCCGGCGACGACCTTCAGGCGAGCACCCACCGGGGCGGGTGCCCGGGGTCGGTCGGGCACGTGAAGACGTGCAGGTCCCGGTCCCGGCCGAAGCGGAGCCGGGTGGGCTCGGCGACGGATCGGCCGCCCCGGATCGACGCCTTCCCGCTCAGCGTCGGGTCCCGGTCCTCCAGGGGCATCCAGCTGTGCGTGCCCGCGTCCATCTCGTCGCCCCCGGCCGTCAGCAGCAGCCGCATGGGGGCCGCGCAGGAGGCGCAGTCGACGGCCAGCGGACCCGTCGACGCCCAGCCGGGGAATCCGCCGACGCGCCAGCCGGGAGGGATCGACAGGTCGTCCTGGTAGTTGGGGGCGTCGGGGCCGTGTTCCGCCGCCCGGGCGTCGTCCCAGGCGTCGATGCGCGCGATCAGCGAGGCGGGCAGCGTGTCGCCCTCCGCCCACGGATACGTGTCCACCTCTTCCGGATGCAGGACACACGGCTCGGGGAGTTCGTCCTCCCACCGGAGCAGGGGCACGTGGGGCGGGTCGGCGAGGAAGCGGGCCGCGTGCTCCGTCCGCCCGGCCTGTCGCCACCGCAGGTGGTAGCGGCGTTCCAGGTACGGGCCGTGAGTGAAGGGGCAGCGGAAGAGCTGCACCAGATCGGCGCCGTCGGGCCCGCAGGCGAGGCCCGGGATGTCGCGGCGGAAGAACTGCGCCAGCCCCACGAAGGGCACCGGAGGCACCGGACCGTCCGTTCCTTCCGCGCCTGCCCGGCGGGGCCACGGCCGGCTCGACGGCCAGGCACCCGCGGCCCGGGCACGGCGGATGTCCTCCGGCGAGTACCCCTCGCTCTCACTCCGGTGCGGCTCGTGGCAGAGCGGCCATGGTTCGTCCTCCGGCCACAGCATCGGCCCGCCGATGTGGCTGTCGTGCCTGCCGGGCCGTCCGGGCCTGGGGTGCAACCGGGTCGTCCGGGCCCGGTAGGGGGCCAGTTCCGGGAAGACTGCCTCCACGGACACCGGCCTGGCCGGCGTGGTCCTCGTCATGCGCAGACCGTACGCGGCCGGGGGACCGCCCCGCGAACGGATTCGCCGCGAGCCCGGTGCGCCGCCCGGGGCCGCCGCGGGGGTGTCTTCCGCTCCGGCGTGGAGGGCGGCCACCGGGCCCACCGGGTGGCGGCGCCTGCGACACGCCGTCGCTCCGTCCGGTGTTCGCGGGAGCGCCGGGACCGCTCCGCAGCCGGCCGACGACGGGTCGCGACCGGGACTCCCGTGATGGGATGGAGCCGATACGAACCGTCTGACGAGAGGTGACGAGGATGTCCGAGGACACGATGCGGGCGATGGCCTACGAGACCTACGGCGGGACGGAGGTGCTGAAGGAGACCCGGCTCCCGCTGCCGAAGGTCGCGCCCGGCGAGGTGCTCGTCAAGGTCCGGTACGCCGCGGTCAACCCGGTCGACTGGAAGCTCATGGCGGGCGGGCTGGACGGCCTGATGGACGTCGTGTTCCCCGTGGTGCCGGGGTGGGACGTCGCCGGCACCGTCGAGCGGGTCGGCATCGACGTTCCCGAGTTCGCGGTCGGCGACGAGGTGATGGCGTACGCCCGCCAGGACTACGTGCACGGCGGCACGTTCGCGGAGTACGTCAAGGTGCCCGTCCGCTCCCTGGCCGCCAAGCCCGCCTCGCTGGGCTGGGAGCAGGCCGCCGCCCTGCCGCTGGCCGGCCTGACCGCCGGCCAGCTCGTCACCCGCCTCGGCACCGGCCCCGGTGACACCGTCCTGGTGCACGGCGCGGCCGGTGGCGTGGGCTCCTTCGCCGTCCAGATCGCCCGGGAGCTCGGAGCACGCGTCATCGGTACCGCCTCCCCGCGCAACCACGCGCGGCTGCGCGAGCTGGGCTGTGAGCCCGTCGCGTACGGGGAGGGGCTGACCGACCGGGTCCGGGCGCTGGCCCCGGACGGGGTCTCCGTCGTCGCGGACTGCGTCGGCGGTGTCCTCGACGTCACGCTGGCGGTCCTCGCCGAGGGCGGGCGGCACGCCTCCATCGCCGACGACACCGTGCTCGGCGCGGGCGGCCAGTGGATCTGGGTCCGCCCGTCCGGCGAGGAACTCGCGGAGCTCGGCCGGCTCGCGGCCGCGGGCCGGCTGACGGTGGACGTCGCGGCGACGTTCCCCCTGTCGGGCCTCGCCGAGGCCTTCGCGCTGAACCAGGAGGGCCATACCCAGGGGAAGATCGTCATCAAGGTCTGATCCGGAGCCCCGCCCGCCCCTGCGCCGCCCGGGGCGGGTCGGCGGATCCTGCCGGGCCTCGACAGCCTCACCGCCGTCGTCCGGCTGATCTCCCGGCGTGGGCGGCGGCCGTCCTGGTCTGCCTCATCGCCGGTGCCGGCCCGCTCATCGCGTTCTGGAGCTTCGCGAGCTGACCCCTCCGCCGGATGCCGTCTTCCCGCCATGGGCCCTCGGGAAAAACCTGTGGGACCGAGCGGCGAGTCCCGGTAGCATCCCGGCCGGAGCGCACGAAATCACAGCCCGGTCGGTAGTCCGGGCGCCGTCGGCCCCGGCTGACGGTCAGTAACCTCCCTCCCAGGGTGTCCGGTGCGTTCCTTCCCCCGCGCGATCGTGCGCGGGGCGTGGCGAAACAACCATGGGAGGACGCACCATGCCGAGCACGTTCAGCGTGTTCCACGACGACCGGTTCTGGGTCGGGGTGCTGGAGGTCGCGGGCCCCGGAGGGGTCCGCGCGGCACGTCATGTCTTCGGCACCGAGCCCGGCAACGCGGAGTTGCTGGAGTTCGTCCGCCGGGACTTCGACGGGCTGCTCGACGCCGCGCTCGCCTCACCCGAAGTGGCCGTCGAACGGCGGGCGCGGCGGCGACCGGTCAGCCCCAAGCGGCTCGCCCGGCAGGCCGCGAAGGAGCAGGCGACCCGGCCGCTGAGCACCGCCGCCGAGGCGGCGCTGGCCCGGGCGCACGAGGAGTCCGGCCACCTCAACCGCGCCGCGGCCAAGCGCCGGGCGGCCGAGGCCGCACACGAGCGGCGGGCGTCGGCCCGGCGGCAGGCCAAGGAACGGCACCGCGGGCGATAGCCCGGCGGCCCCTCTCCCGTTCCGGCGCGGTCGTCGGAACGGGAGAGGGGCCGGCAGAAGTCGGTGTGAGGCGGTAGCCGGGTCGGGCCGGGATCCCTCGCACGGAGCGGATCGTGGATCTCGACGAGTCGGCCGCGGAGGTGCCCGCCCACGTCAGTCCAGGTAGAACTCGGGCTCCGAACCCTCGCGCACGGTGTCGAGGGTGAAGCAGTGGAAGCCGCCGCCGAAGAGCCGCCGGTGGCGGTGCCGCACCGGGACGACGGTGAAGCGGGCCGCTTCCAGCGTCTTGATCAGCTCGGGGCAGGCCTCGTTCACCAGCACGGTGTCGGGCGACACGGAGAGCACGTTCATGTCGATGTACTTGCTGGTGAGGATCAGTTCGCCGTCGTCGTAGGCGGGGAAGTTGTTCGCGTCCGGCGGCGGCGCCATGATCATGTCCCACTTCTGGAGCTGCGGCGGCAGCATGTCGGCCACCGCCTGGTTCCGCACCAGCAGCAGTCCGGGCCGCAGCGCGATCACCTTGCTGTCGATGTGGTTGTCGGCGAGGTTGTGCACCCGGTGGATGCGGAACCGTCCCGCGAGGTGCCGCTCCAGCCAGCGGACGGCGAGTTCGTGGTTGGCGGTGGCGATGTTGACCATGATGTCGCCGCCGAGCCGCAGGCACTGCGCGCCGTCGAACATCATCTCCAGGCCGACGTCGTAGGCCGACGGCCGGGGGTCGTCGATGTACTCGGCGGGCCCGCCGGGTGAGCCGGCGGCGTACGAGCGGTCGAACGACCGGTCCGTCATCAGCGGCCGCGGCATCACCGTCCACCGGGCGCCGTCGTCGAAGTAGTCGCCGAAGATCTCGGCCAGGAACTGGTTCTCGTGGTAGCGCGCCCGCACCTGCGGCGGCGTCTCGATGATCTCGTCGCCCAGGACGAGGGCGTTGTCGCGGATGTTCAGTGGCGGGATGGCGTCGGCCTCCCAGGCCAGGGTCCTGATCCGCTGGTCCGCACGCATCGTCTGGGGCCGCAGGACGGTGACGGACAGCTGGCGCAGCACCTCGGCCAGGCCTTCCACGTCCTCGACCAGCTCGTCGACGTAGCGCTGCTTGATCCGGTGCCGTCCCCGCGCCGGAGCGTCGTCCTCGGGAGCGTCGCCCTCGGCGGTCCGGCGCCGGACGCTCGGGTAGTACATCTTGTCGAAGTTGTTCTCGTCGTCCGCCAGCTGGTCGTAGAAGAACAGGTCGAACGACATGTCGCGTTCATGAGACAGATAGTTCTCGGCCGACCCCACCACGATTTCTCGCAGCGGCGACCAGTCGTCATAGCTGTTGAGTCGCATTCGATCTCCGTCCCACCGGTGCGGTGCGTTTTCCGGATGACGTGAATCCGTTTCCTGATGCACACAGAAATCGATCTCCGCCGGATCAAAGCCCCCGCCCGGCCCTACTGATCAGTGACACTACGGCGCCCCATCCTCCTCGTCAATACACTGTCAACTCCTTTCGTCACCCCACTTCGAAGCCCACTCCGAAGATCGATACGACCGCATTCCCATCGAAATAACCGCAGGCCAGGAAGCCGATTGCGGGAAATTGTCGATCACCGGGACGGTCATTTCCCGAATCGGCCCGGCGAGTGCGCGCCGGCCGCTTTCCCCCCGGCGCGGAGGCCCGGTCACGGCGGCCCGACGCACCCGGCGCCACCGTGGCGGCGGCGCGCCGGGGTTGTGCGCCCGGCGCATGACACGGCACCGCCATCGTGCGCCCTGGTGCGACGCGCCCCGGTCGGCCACGCTTCCCGTGGGCACCTGCACCCACCCCCCCTGCACCCCCCACACCCCCACGGCCCCGGCGCCCGACGGGACGGATCCCCGGTCGATGCGCGCCGAACAGAGAGGTGGAGTCACCATGACAGCGGTCCCCAGCGGACGGACCGGATCGCCCGGCCGTCCACGGCGGTTACGGCACCGGGCGGCGGTCGCCTCGGTGGCCGGCCTGCTCGGCGCCCTCACCGTGGTCGCGCCCGCGCCGTCGGCGCACGCGGCCACCGCCGAGACGGCCGCGCACCGGCTGGTCTACATCGCCAACCCGCGCGCGAACTCGGTCACGGCCTACGACCCGTCGACCAACGCGGCCGTCGCGACCATCCCGGTCGGTACCGGTCCGCAGGCAGTGGCGGTCTCCCCGGACGGCTCCCAGGCGTACGTCGTCAACAACGGCAGCGGCACGGTGTCCGTGATCGACGCCGCCACCGGCACGCTCTCCTCGACTATCACGGTCGGCCGGCTGCCCGGACCGGTCGCCTTCTCCCCGGACGGCGCCCACGCCTACGTCGGGCACTACGTCAGCCCGGGGGTCGGCGGCGTCGACGTGATCGACACCGCCACCCGGGCGGTCACCACCACCGTGGCGGTCGGCGCCCAGCCCTTCGGCATCGCCGTGACCCCCGACGGCGCCCGCGCGTACGTCGCGAACCTCATCGGCGGCTCCGTCTCGGTGATCGACACCGCCACCAACACCCTGGCCGAATCGATCGTCGACAGCCGGGCCCTGATGCCGGCCGCCGTGGCGGTCGCCCCCGACGGCTCCCGGGTGTACACCGCGAACTTCAACAGCGGCAACGTCTCGGTGATCGACACCGCCACCAACACGGTCACCGGCACCATCCCCGTCGAGGCCGGCCCCGGGGGCGTGGCGGTCGCCCCGGACGGCGCCCGCGCCTACGTGGCGAACCAGAACTCCAACTCGGTGTCGGTGATCGACACCGCGACCGGCGCGGTCACCGGCTCGGTCCCGGTCGGCTCGGTCCCGGTCGGCGTGCTGGCCGACCCGGCCGGCGGCGCGGTGTACGTGGCCAACAGCCGCGGGGGCACCCTGTCGGTGATCGACACCGCCACCGGCACCGTCTCCCGCACCGCCACCGCCGGGAGCTCCCCGTACGCCCTGGCCGTCGCCACCGTCGCGCCCACCGTGACCGGGGTGCGCTCCGGCCACGGACCCGCGGCGGGCGGCGACACCGTCACGATCACCGGCACCCACCTGGCCGGCACCGGGGCGGTCCGGTTCGGCGCCACACCGGCGACCGGCGTCACCGTCGTCAACGACGGCACCCTCCGGGCGACCGTTCCCGCGGGGGCCGGCGGCACCGTCGACGTCACGGTGACCACTCCGGCCGGCACCAGCGCCACCGCCGTCGCCGGCCGGTACACCTACGAGTACCCCTTCAGCGGTTTCCGGCCGCCGGTCGCCGACCCGCCCGCCGTCAACCGGATGAACGCCGGACGGGCGGTCCCGATCAAGTTCTCCCTGGGCGGCGACCGCGGCCCGGCGCCCATCGCCCGCGACCACCCGGTCACCAGGCACGTCGACTGCGCCACCGGCGCGCCGCTCGACCCGCCGGTGCCCACCGCCACCTCCGGGGACGGCGCACTGCGGTACGACGCGGGCTCCGGCACGTACACCTATGTCTGGAAGACCGGACGGGCCCTCGCCGGCACCTGCCAGGTGTTCACCCTCGGCCTGAACGACGGCACCGTCCACACCGCCCTGTTCCGGTTCAGCTGAGCGACCGGAACGGCCCACTCGGACGCGACGGCGCCCGCCCCCGGGTCCTTCCCGACCCGGGGGCGGGCGCCGTCCGCCGTTCCCGGCTCGACGGGATGTGACGGGCGCCTCAACGAGGGCCGGTCGGCGGTGACCCGGCGTGACGGAGACGAGCCGGTCGGCGATGCCGACGCTCCCCGGGCGGTGAGGGCGCTCACACCCGGATGCGATGGACGACGACGGCTAGCACTGCCCGTTTTGCCCGCCTTTTGCCAAGAGCTGGGAGGCATTCGCGCAGGCCAGGGGGGTTCGAGGCGCCGACCGGGAGCTCTCCTTCGAATCGGAGCCGGTCCGTCGGCTACGACGGCGGATCGTAGCGAGAGGGTCTTGGCCGCCACCGATCCGGTCTGGCACCTTGGCATTCGTCGCCAGCCACACCGGCTCCTGTCCCGCCGGTGGACGGCTTCCCGCCGAGGCACACCCCGCGACCGTCTGGCCCCTGTCCGGCCACGGTCGAGACGGGGTGTGGCACCGGCCCAACCCGATTGAGGTCTTGCTCTACATGCCCGCTTTCAAGCTCCGTATGCGCACCTCTGCCGCGATTCTCGCCGGCGCCGCCGGTCTGACCGCCCTGGGTGCCGCCGCGGTCCCCTCCGTCGCCTCCGCCGCGGACGCCTCCCCGCAGGCCCTCGCCGCCCAGATCGTCCCGGCGGACCAGCTGGCCTCGTTCGGCCAGATCATCTCCCACGAGTCGGGCTGGAACGTCACCGCGACCAACCCGAGCTCGGGCTCGTACGGCCTGGGGCAGGCGCTGCCCGCCTCCAAGATGGCCTCGGCCGGCGCGGACTGGAAGACCAACCCCTCCACCCAGATCAAGTGGGCGCTGGACTACATGAACACCCGCTACGGCAGCCCGAACGCCGCCTGGAACTTCTGGCAGAACCACCACTGGTACTAAGAACCAGGCCTGGACGGCCCGCCGCGCGGACTCCGCCGGCGGCCGGCTCGGCCCTCGGTGAGGCCGCCGAAACGGGGACGCCCCCGAGCCCCCTGGAACGGCGGCTCCTCGACGAGCTCACCCGCCCGCCGCCTCCGCCGCTCCCCTGCGGTTCGCACCAGCGTCATGCGGCGGAACCCTGCGCCCGAAGGCCGCGGCTCTTCGTCAGGGCCGACGCAGAGAGGGTGGGGAGCGAAGAGCTCGCCCTGCCAGGACTGACGCGGAAAACTCGTTGCCCTGAAGCCCGTTGGTGCTGATAGAAGGGGGCATGGACGACAAGATCATTCCCCAGGTCGAGCGAATGCTCGCGGAACACGCCTGCGAGCGCGTCATCGTGGACTTCATCCACCGCCTCGACCTCGGCGACCCGAGTTCGGTGGCCGAGCTGTTCACCTCGGACGGCTTCTGGCACTGGCCCCACGGGGACCGGCGCATCGAGGGACGCGAGGCCCTGCGCCGCTACTTCGCCTCCCGCCCGGCGGACAGGCTGTCCCGTCGTCTGATGACAAACATCCTGGTCACGGTGGAGTCCGAGACGACGGCGCGGGCCGTCTCATACCTGACGACGTACCGGGTCGACGGCTATACGGGCGGAATGATCGCGCCCAGGCTCCCGGCCAACGTCGGCCACTACGAGGACGCCTTCCGAAAGATCGACGGCTCCTGGCTCCTCGCCGGCCGCACTGTCTTCCTCCCCTTCGGCGCCGACACCGAGCGACTCCCCGCCCCGGATGCACCACACGACTCATGACGCACTCCTGCGGCTCATGACGCACTCCTGCGGCCCGGGCGACCGAAAGGTCGCCCGGGCCGCAGTGATCGGCCAGGGTCAGCCGAAGTCGAGCGCCGGTCGAAGCGGCATCGGGACGGAACCGAACTGCGCGTCGTCCACGAGGTCCACGAGAACGACCTGACGCACCGTCAGCGGCTCGTGGGAGGATTGGGTCCGTCCGCTCCTCGCCATCTCCCGATCGCACACCGGCCTGCCGGCCCTCCGGACCCGATTTCCCTGTCCGACGGGCCCCGTGGACCCCGCCCGTCCTGCCGACCGGCTGGTCAGCGGTCAGCCGATCAGAGCCTCGGTGATCTGACGGGTGGTCTGCGCGGCGACCCGGGCGTCGACGGCGGCGTAGGAGGTGTAGGCGTTCAGGCCGGTGGCCAGGGCCCAGCCCCGGCCCCTGGTCCAGGTGGCGTCGTCGACGCCGAGCGCGGCGCGGAAGGCGGCCCGGCTGCCGGCGGACATCAGGGTGAAGGCGATGGTGAGGTCACAGGCCGGGTCGCCGATGCCGAGCCCGCCGAAGTCGATGACCGCGCTGAGACGGCCGTCGGTGGTCAGCAGGTTGCCGGTGTGGAAGTCGCCGTGGAACCACACCGGCGGACGGTCCCATCCGGGGGCGCTCAGCGCCGCGTCCCACAGCTCCGTCATCGCCGCGGCGTCGAAGACGCCCGCGACCTCGGCGATGGCGGCCCGCGTGTCACCGTCCCGGTCGGCCAGGGGCTCACCGGTGAGCTCGCCGGCCGGTTCACCGGTGAGTTCGCCGGACGGTTCACCGGTGAGCTCGCCGGACGGTTCACCGGTGAGTTCGCCGCCGGCGTTCTCGGTCCCGAGGCCCTGGAGCGCGGTGAGGAACTCCGCCAGGCGGGCGGCCGCCCGGGGCGAGTCGGCCAGGGCCTCGACCGTCGCCACCTCGCCGTCCAGCCAGCGGGACACCGCCCACGGCCAGGGGTAACCGAAACCGGGCTCGCCCACCGCCACCGGCACCGGGACGGCCAGCGGCAGGTGCGGGGCGAGCCGGGGAAGCCACTCGTACTCCTTGGCGGCCTGGCCGATGGCGTCCTGATGACGGGGCAGCCGGACGGACAGCTCCTCGCCCAGCCGGTGGATCACGTGGTCCGAACCGGCCCGGTCGACCGGTCGCAAAGGCAGCCCGGCCCACTGCGGGAACTGCGCGTCGACCAGGCGCCTGGCCAGTGCGGCGTCGATCGCGGGTCGATGGTCCACGGCTCTCCCCGTCGCCAGGAGCAACTCCTGGGGTGGGCCCGTCCCGTACGGCGGGCAGTCGGACCATCACAGCGGCTCGGGCACTCGCCTGTCGAGAGGTTTTCCCGGCCGGCCGCGCGCCGCCGGCCGAACCACGCGGCGGGTGCCCGGAGCGCCGTCAGTGCGCACCCGTGAGGTGGGCGAAGAGGATCACGTTGTCGGAGTACTCGTGGTGGGCGCGGTCGTAGGCGCCGCCGCAGGTGACGATGCGCAACTCGGCGGCGGCGGTGGGGGCGTAGACGAGGTCGGCCGGGAAGGTGCTGCGGGGGAAGGCCTTGACCCGGTCCACCGTGAAGGTCGCGGTGGAGCCGTCGATGCGGGTGATGTCGACGGTCGAGCCGGCGGGGACGGCGGACAGCTTCCAGAACACCGCCGGTCCGGTCGGGGTGTCGACGTGGCCGGCCAGCACGGCGGCCCCGACGGCGCCCGGCGCCGGGGTGTCGCGCAGCCAGGCCGCCGTCTCCGGCATGGTGTAGGGCGGGAGTTCCGGGCTGCCCTTGGGGTCGCTGCCCAGCGCCAGCAGCGCGGCGTCGAGTTTGATCGAGGCGATGCCCACGCGCAAGGGCGTGGAGGGCGGCAGCGGGGCGTGGGCATCGGCGGGACGCCCCCCGGAGCTGGGAGCGGGGGTGGGGGTGGAGGTCGGGTTGGAGGTGGGGGCGGGGG
The DNA here is from genome assembly GCF_042792155.1 of Kitasatospora sp. NPDC056651. Classification (NCBI taxonomy): domain Bacteria; kingdom Bacillati; phylum Actinomycetota; class Actinomycetes; order Kitasatosporales; family Streptomycetaceae; genus Kitasatospora; species Kitasatospora sp. NPDC056651. The sequence continues at coordinate 14,318 of NZ_JBHTWX010000058.1, forward strand.
TGGCGACGTCGGAGGACGGTGTGCGGGGGGCAGGCCGCGCCGGGATCGACGGTGCCGGCCCGGGAACGAGGAAGGCGTTCCGGGCGGCTCCGGCCAGGGCGACGAACAGCAGGGCGCCTGACAGGGCTTCACAGACCCGTCGGACCCGGCGCGGCCGGCGATCAGGCACTGGCCGCACCCTGGCCGATCCGGCGACGGACCCGTCGCAGTGCGGCGACCGTGGCGGCGGCACCGGTCAGCGCGAGCACGCTGTAGGCGGCTACGGCCACGGCCGCGGAAGGCCCGGCATCGTCCTGGTCCGCACCCCAACCGCCGCCCGCGGGAAGGGCGGTGGCGGGCGCGATGGTGACGGTGCCGACGGCGACGGTGACGCCGCCGCAGGTGGCGGTGATGGGGTAGCTCCCCGGAGCCACGGTCGGCAGGATGACGGCCTCGCCGGCGGGGCTGGAGGGCGACAGCAGGACCGCCGCCGCGAACGCGGGCGAGACGGCGGTCTCCGGCCCGCTCGCGCAGGGCGCCGACGTGCGGACCCGCAGGGCGCTTCCCGGGCGTGCGGTCGTCGGGTCCGTCGTGAGCGCGGACAGCGGATCCGCGAACGCCGGGGGGTCGGCGGGCCGGGGGGTCTGCGAGAGGCCGGGCTGCAGGACCCCCGGGTCGGCGGGCCTGGGCACTCCCGAGACGCCGGGCTGGAGGACTCCTGGGTCAGCGGGCCGGGGTGCTCCCTGGTCCCCGGGCCGGGGCGTCGTCGGGGCGGATGACCCGGCACCCGGTGCGCCGGCGGGTTCCTTGCCGCAGTGGGTGGGGTGCTTGGCACACGCGGGGCCCATTCCGTCAGCGGGCATCGCCAGGGCCGGACTGCCGACACCCAGGAGTGTCACGGCAGTCGTAGCACCAGCCAGCCCCATACCGAGCTTGGCGATCACGTGGGTTCCTTTCGTAGGAAGGCCGAGAACGCCTGACAAGGCGTCACGCCGCACTCCCGGCCAGCGGGTCGAAAGTATGGTTATGAAAACCATCTTCGTTTCAAACCGGGCGTGTCCGCCGGGCGACTGACGGCCGCACTCGCCTGGCGGGGCCACTCGACCCGGGCGGCCCTACGAATCGAACGCGGTGGCGGCGGTCCGCCGACAAGGCGCGGCACGTGACGATGCCGCAGCGCTCCCCGTCCTACGGCTTCTCCCTGCCGTCGACCGACAGGATCACCGCGTGGCAACGGAAGTTCCCGCCGGGCCACCTGCCCTACCGGATGCCCCGTCAGCGCAACATCAGGCTCCAGCGCGCCCTCTTCAAAGCCTCCCGGCGCTTCCCGGACCGCCGTCCTCGGCGCCACCGGGCACGCCGGCAACCTCGCCGTCGACGCCCTGCTCCGGCGCGGCACTCGAGGGCCGTCCGGGCGGGAGGCGCCCGCCCCACGACGGCCCGGACCGGGCTCCCGATCGCTGGACCGACCTTCGCCCCGAAGCGGTCCGGCCGCCCCTTCGGGCAGGCGGGTGACAGCGCGGGCGTCGCCAAGGGCCTCCCCGCGGGCCACAGGGGGCGGTGTTAGCCTCCGGGCCATTACTCTGCGCGTTCGCGCGGTTCCGTCATGTGCTCCAGCGGCCTGGCTGGGCATGGGAGGCCTGAGCTGAGATGAAGAACCGACCACGGCTGGCCCACCTCCTGGTGGGGTGCCTTGTCGCGCTGGGGACGACGCTCGGTGCCGCGCCGCCGGCCGCGGCCGCGAGCGTCATCGAGGTCGCCACCACCGGCACCGACGCGCCGGGGTGCGGTGCGGTGGCCGCCCCCTGCGCGTCGGTGCCGTACGCCAACGACCAGGCGGCCCCCGGAGACACCATCAGGGTCCAGGCCGGGACGTACGTGATGACGGCGCCGCTGTCCATCAGGAAGGCCGGCCTGCACTTCGAGGGGGCCCAGGCCGGGGTGGACGCCCGGACGCGGACGCCCGGCGGGGCCGGGGAGACCGTGATCACCACGGCCCCCGGAGCGGCGATCAGGTACGACATGTGGCTCGCCTCGGCCGACGGGGTGTCGATCGACGGCTTCACCTTCACCGGCAACGCCGACGGCGCAGGGGTGACCACCAGCGAGAGCTTCAGCGGCTACGTGGTGCAGAACGACATCTTCAGCGACAACCTCAAGGGCTTCGCACCGTCGTCCAACGGCGCGAGCCCCTCGGTGTTCCGGCAGAACCTGTACGTCGACAACAACAACAGCACGCTCCACCCCGGCCAGGAGGGGAACGGGGTCTTCACCTACCGGCCGCTGGCCAACGCGACGTTCGAGGACAGCACGTTCCGGGGCAACGGCAACGCGTCGATCAACATCTCCGGCGGCGAGGTCGCGGGCGGCACCCACGACATCACCATCGCCGACAACGACATGAACGGCGAGTTCCCCGTCACGCTCGTCGCGCTCTCGAACACCACCATCACGCGCAACAGCATGGTCGGCGGCTGGAGCGGCGTCCAGGTGTCCGGCGCCTGCCACGGCATCAGCATCACGAGCAACACCATCACCGACAAGACCCGCGGCGCCGTGCTGCTCTTCACCGGGTTCGCGGCGTTCACCAACACCGACATCACGGTGGCGGACAACACCATCGAGCGGACCGCGACGATCCCCGGCCGCTACGGCGTGGAGATCTCCCGCAGCAGCGGCGTCACCGTGCGCAACAACCTGATCGTGGACAGCGGTGAGGACGCCATCGGCTTCACCCTGCGCGGCCAGACCGTGCCCAGCTCCGACACCACCATCACGCAGAACACCATCACCGGGTCGGCCGGGTCCGGCATCGTCGTCACGGACGGCGCCTACACCGGCCCGATGACGGTCCAGTACAACCGGATCGTCGACAGCGGCTCCGGATACGGCGTGGTCAACGACGCGCCCGACGCGCAGATCGACGCCCGGCTCAACTGGTGGGGCTGCAACCGGATGCCGGACGGCGCGGGCTGCGACCACCTGGCCGGCACGGCGGTCGCGGGCATCGCCTTCCAGCCCTGGCTGGTCCTGTCGATCTCCTCGGTGCCCGCGGACATCGCGGCCGGGCAGCAGGCCCAGATCACCGCCAGCCTGCAGACCGACTCCAACGGCCAGACCGTGCCCGGCCCGTTCTTCCATCCGGTGCTGACGACCTTCAGCGCCAACCCCGGCATGGTGACGCCCAGCCAGGTGACCACCGACGCGCTGCTGCATGCCACCACCACCTGGCCCGCCGGGCAGCCCCGGCCGCAGAGCATCTGCGCCACGGTGGACAACCAGACGGTCTGCCTGCACTTCGAGCAGCAGGAGGACGGCTCGATCATCGCCACCGTCCTGGACGGCAAGACCTGCGAGCCCGTCGAGGGCGTGAAGCTGAACGTGGTCGACGCCGCCGGCACGGTGGTCGGCACCTGCACCACCGACGCCACCGGCACCTGCACGGTCGAGAACCTGCCGCCCGGCACCTACCGGGTCTGCGTGGCCGGCTTCGAGCGCGGAGCGGGCCGGTTCGGCAAGCCCTGCAGCGGGCCGGTGGAGGTCGTCGCCGGCAAGGAGACTCCGGTCGAGCTCCTGGTCTAGAAGCCTGGTGAGATGTCAGTTCCGGCCCCACCGCCCGTGCGGTGGGGCCGGACTCGTCTCGTGGCGACGGGGGAACGGGCCGGGAACCGGTCGGGCCGGACGCGCGGGGGACCTACCGGGAGCTGATCCCGGCCGGGAGCGTGTTCGCAGCCGGGAGCGTGTGCGCGGTGGCGGGGTGCGGGTGCCCGATCGGCCACCGTGGGCCGGTGTCCGGGTCGCCCTGCCACGCCCACTGGGCGTCGGGGGTGACGGTGACGCCGTAGTCGTACAGGTCCGGGCGCCCGAGGTCCTCCCACTGGGCCCAGGCGGCCAGTACCTCGTCGCCGATCCGGCGCGGCCCGCCCTGGAGGAGCAGCGACGGCTCGCCGTCGCCCTGGGCGACGAACGTGGCCCAGGACTGGTGGCCGTCGTGGACCCAGGCGTTGAGGCCGTCGGCGTCCCGGGCGGTGAACAGCACCGCGTTCGGGACGGCCACCCGCAGCGCGAACCGCAGGCCCCAGTCCTCCAGCGGGGCCAGGTCGCGGTCGACGGTCCGTCGGGCCTCGGGTTCGGCGTCGCCGCGAACCGCGGCGTAGGCGGCGCTGCCGGTGGCGGGCTGGGCCGGGCCGTGTCGGTCGCCCATGAACTGGGCCAGGCCCTGGACCCATCCGGTGGCGCGCTGACCGTCGTCGGCGACGGTGAGGGCCACGTACCCCAGCCGTCCCCAGGGATAGACGACCCGCCCGCCCGGCCGTACCGCCGCCACCCAGGACCAGGGCACGGCCTCGACGGCGTAGGTGGCATGGACCCGGTCGACCCGGCCGCCGCCGGGCGGCTCGGCGGCGGTGCCGTCACCCACCAGCACCTCGACGTCGAGGCCGGCGGCGCCGAGCCGGGAGCGGGCGAACTCGGCCAGCCGCTCATCGACTTCGGTGGAGACCACCAAGCCAGGGCCGGCCCGCCAGGCGGCCAGCGCCGCCGTCCAACCCTGGCCGGTGCCGACGTCCCACACCCGGTGGCCGGGTTCCAGCCGGAGGCTGTCCAGCATGTCCGCGACCACGGACGGCGCGGACAGCGACGACGACGGCCGACCGTCGGTCAGCTGGGTGACGACCGACGCGTCGGCATCGGAGTACAGCTCGCCGAACCACCCGTCGGGATCGTCCGCGAGTTCCACCGGCGCGTAGGCCAGGCCGTTCCACCGCCACAACCGGCCCGGCGCGAACCGCTCACGCGGCAGTGCGGCGAAGGCCTCCCGCAGCCACGGCGAATCGGCCGACCACACCCCGTGCTGCTCCATCTGCCTCTCCAGGCGCCGCCAAGACCCGCCCGGGCCGCCGCCGTCGCTCGCCGTCACTTCTTCCGCTTCCCGGTGCTCGGCGGTGGCGGCGGGACCTGGCTGTCCGAGTTGTTCGGCGGCGGCGTCCCCTCCTGCGGAGGCGGCGGCGGCTTCTCGTGCTGACCCATGAGGCCCTCCTGGATACGACAGTCACAACCGGTGGGCTCATTCTGGCGCGGCACCGCTCCGGGCGGTACGGCGCGCGGGAGCAGCCGGGAGGCGTGCGGCGAAGGCGATGCCGCCAGGCCCGACCTCGACGTCGACAGGCCGGGGACCGCGCAAGTTGCGATCACCCGTTCGGAGTAACAGGCTGAACGTGGAAGCAGGACGGGTGTCGAACCCCCGCCGTGCTCGCCGCACGCGCTGCGCGCAAGGGACGCGACCACGAACGGCTCGCCCCGGGTCGGCGCCGCCGTTCGGCACCGGGCACGGCTCGGGCGGCCACTACGCCGCGGCGACGCCCCCGCACCGGGGCCGGTGCCGCCGCGCTGGACGCGGATGAGGTCTTCCCATGCCCACACCCTTCACCCCGGACGGCCTTCGTCGAGGTCTCCGGTCACACTCCCTCCGGGCAGGCGCGTCGGCCGCGGCCCTCCCCGGGATCGTCACCGAATACCCCCTGTCCACCCCGGGCAGCTCCTCCTACCCCTGGGACCTCGCGGTCGGGCCCGACGGCAATCTCTGGTTCACCGAGTACGACAGGGGGCTGGTCGGACAGATCACCCCCAGCGGGGCCGTCACCGAATATCCCCTGCCCACCCCGGACGGCGGGCCGACGGGAATCACGGCCGGCCCGGACGGCAACCTGTGGTTCACCGAGTACGACAGCGGCATGATCGGGCAGATCACCCCGGACGGAACCGTCACCGAGTACCGCACCCCCAGCCCGAACAGCTTCCCGTGGGGCATCACGGCCGGCCCGGACGGCAACCTGTGGTTCGCCGAGTACAACAACGGGGTGATCGGGCAGATCACCCCGGCCGGAACCGTCACCGAACACCCGCTGGCCGACGCGGGCAGCGGGCCGACGGGGATCGCGGCCGGCCCGGACGGCAACCTGTGGTTCGTCGAGTCCACCGGCAACCGGATCGGACGGATCACCCCGGACGGGACCGTCACCGAATTCGCCGTCCCCACCGCGAACAGCTCCCCCTGGGCCATCGCGGCCGGCCCGGACGGCAACCTGTGGTTCGCCGAGGGCGCCGGCAACCGGATCGGACGGATCACCCCGGACGGGACCGCCACCGAATTCCCCGTGCTCACGGCGGGCAGCCAGCCCTCCGGGATCGTGGCGGGGCCGGACGGCAACCTGTGGTTCACCGAGTACCTCGGCGGCAGGGTCGGGCGGATCACCCCGGACGGGACCGTCACCGAATTCCCCCTGCCCCCCGGGGACAGCGGGCCGACCGGGATCGTCGTGGGACCGGACGGGAACCTGTGGTTCACCGAGTACGACAGGGGGTTGATCGGGCAGATCACCCCGGACGGGTCCATCGCCGAGTGCCCCCTGCCCGTCGTGAACAGCCATCCGCTCGGGATCACGGCCGGACCGGACGGCAACGTGTGGTTCACCGAGTCCACCGGCAGCCGGATCGGGCAGATCACACCGACCGGGTCCGTCACCGAGTTCCCGCTGCCCACCGCGGTCAGCCTCCCGTTCGGCATCACCGCCGGGCCCGACGGCAACCTGTGGTCCACCGAGTACTTCGGCGGTCAGATCGCCCGGATCACTCCGGCCGGGAGCATCACCGAGTTCGCCGTACCCCATGCGGACGCCTTCCCGTTCGGCATCACCGCCGGGCCCGACGGCAACGTGTGGTTCACCGAGTACTGGGGCGGCACCGTCGGGCGGATCACGCCGGCCGGGAGCATCACCGAGTTCGCCGTGCCCACCACCGGCGGTCGCCCGCTGGGGATCGTCGCGGGGCCGGACGGCAACCTGTGGTTCACCGAGTACTGGGGCGGCCAGGTCGGACGGATCACCCCGACGGGGTCCGTCACCGAGTTCCCCCTGCCGGACCCCGACAGCGGGCCGACCGGCATCGTGGCCGGACCGGACGGCAACCTGTGGTTCACCGAGTCCAGGGGCAGCCGGATCGGGCAGATCACACCGACCGGGTCCGTCACCGAGTACCCCCTGCCCAACCCGGGCAGCTCCCCGTACGCCATCGCCTCCGGGGCCGACGGGAACCTGTGGTTCACCGAGTCCACGGGCGGCCGGATCGGACGGATCACCCCGACGGGAGCCGTCACCGAGTACCCGCTGCCCACCGCGGACGGCCACCCGTACGGCATCGCGGCCGGACCGGACGGCAACCTGTGGTTCACCGAGTACTCCGGCGACAGGATCGGACAGATCACCTCCGGCGCCGGCCCCACGACGGATCCGCTGGAGCAACAGCTCTTCGACCTCGTCAACCGCGCACGGACGCACCCGGAGCTGTACCCCCTCCTCGAACCCGATCCGCTGGGAGAGGCGAAACTGACCGCCTGCCCCAGCCCCTTCCAGTTCTCCCAGCAGCTCAGGGACATCGCGTACCAGCACAGCGCCTACCTGGCCACCGTTCCCAGCGCCCAGGTCCAGCAGGACTCGAACATGCACCGGGGACCCGACGGGAAGCTGGTGTGGGAAAGCGGCGAGCCCATGGACCTCGCGGGCTACCACACCTACCGCGCGGAGAACGTCTACTTCCAGTGGGGGCAGCCCGAACCCGCCCCCAGTCCCGCCCAGGCGGTGGAGTACTGGATGCAACGGGACTCGGCGTGGCACTGGGCGCACCGCAACCTCATCCTCAACTGCGCGGCCCTGGAAGCCGGTGTGGGGTACTACCACCAGACCCGGCCGCCGGGCAGCACCGAGATCCAGCACTACTGGACGCTGGACGCGGGTACGCGCTGATCCTCGTTCCGAACCGATCCCTGTTCCGACGGTCTATTTGATCTCCACGAACAGCACGTGCGTCGGGGTGTCCCCCACGTTCTCTCCGACGTGGGTGAGTCCGGCCATCCATCCCGCCTCGAACGGGCCACGGTCCACCTCGACGGTGTTCCCGTCGGTCGTCATGCGCCTGCGGAAGGCGCTCAACGTGATCAGCACACTGTCGGGATGCCGGTGCCGACGGGTACGCGCGCCCGGGACATCGCGGAGCTCCACGACCCGTACCTTGTCGTTCTCGAAGACGACCTGGTAGAACTCCGGGTCGGTCACGGTTGGGTGCAGGCTGTCATCCACAGCGGTTCCTCGATTCCGCAGAAAGACGGCCCGGCGACCAGACCTCCCTCACCTGGCCCGAGCACCGGCCGCTGGGCCCGCACCCGTCACAACGACACTCGCGTACCTTCCGTCCCACCCAGGAGGTCGCCCCATGGTGCACAGCCTTCACGGGCAGGACCTGCTGGGCGACCAGGTCCGCATCGTCAGGGTGCAGTAGTTCCATCTTGGCGGCCTCCGCCACCATCCGCACCCGGTGACTCAGCTCTCGGCAACATGGCGATTACTCTTCGCATCCTCCGGCGGCAGGATCACGACCCCCACGGCGCCCCGGCCCCGATCAGAGCGCGTCCGGCAGTTCGAGGACCATGATGGCGAAGAGCGGAGAGTCCTCGAACGGGCGCTCTTCGCCGACCTTGTGGTAGCCCCACGACTCGTACAGCGCTTGGACCTTGGGGCGCGCGGTGTCGACGGACAGGACGGCGAGCGCCTCGGTCCGGTCGGCCAGCAGCGCCTGGTGCAGCTGTTGGGAGAGGCCCCGCTTGCGCCAGCGGGGGCGGAGCATCAGCTCGGAGAAGCCGAAGGTCACGGAGCGCGCGGGGGCCGGCATGAACGTGCGCCACCACTCCCGCCCCTCGGTCAGCGGGGCGCCGTAGGCGTAGCCGATCGGCTCGTCGCCGTCGTAGCCCACCACACAGCTGAACCCGGGCTTCCGGCTCCAGTGGTCGACGAACCAGGCGAACCGCTGCACGAACGGATCGTCCAGCCGGTCGCGGTAGGCGTCCTCGTGGACGTCCAGGAGCAGCTGGCGCAGGCCCTCGGGCAGGCTTCCCTGGTGGAAGCGGCGGATCTCTGTCACGGCTGGTCGGTCTCCTCATTGGTGCGAATGGGGCCCCGATACTCCAGCGCCTCCCGCGAGTCGGGCACCAGTGTGATCAGGCCACGACGGTGGCGTAGGTCAGCGCCGGAGTCGACTGCCGGAGATCCGCCGGGTGCCGCCGAGGTCCTACCGAAGGTCGCGGACCATGACGGCGTAGAGCGGGGCGTCCTCGAACGGACGGTGCTCGCCGACCTTCGTGTATGCCCAACGCTCGCACATCGCCTGGACCCGGGGGTGGGTGACGTCGACGTAGAGCACGGCCAGGCGCTCGTGCCGTTCGGCGAGCAGTGCTTCGTGGGTCTGTTCGGCGATGCCCAGCTTCCGCCAGCGGGGCCTGACCATGACCTCGGAGACCGCGAAGGTCGACGCGCTGTCGGGCGCGGGCATGTGCCGGCGCCACCACTCGCGCCCGTCTTCCTGCGGGGCGCCGTAGGAGTAGCCGATCGGCTCATCGGCGTCGTAGGCGACGACACAGCTGTAGCCGGGGAGAGAGGTCCAGTGGGTGACGAACCAGGGGAAGCGCTGGACGAAGGGGTCGTCGGCCTGGTCCTGGTACGCGTCCGCGTGGACGTCGATGAGCAGCTGTGCGTGGTCGGCCGGAAGGCTTCCGGCGTCGTAGCGGCGGAGGGCTATCGTCACAGGAGAACTCCCTGGGCGTGGACACGGTCGGTCCACTCTCTCGTAACGGGTGAGGCCGGCGCCAGGGTGATCAAGCCGCGGTGGAAGTCCCCCATGAGGGTGCGCAGTCGGGGCGGGAGCGGGTCGGTTCCCATCAGCACGTACACGCTGACGGCGGTGTCGGCGGCCTGTTCGATGTCGTCCTGGCCGAGTTGCGCGAGCGCGAGGCGGGCAGTGGCCGAGGCGCGGTTGCGGCGCAGCTGCTGGGGGATGCCCGCCAGGGCACGGTGTGACGCGCTCTCGGATGCCGCGCTGTCGTTGAGCTGCTGATGCACGACGGCGCTCAGCGCCGCCAGTTCGGCACCCCCGTAGAAGCTCGTCCAGGCCGGACGCGCGCGATCGTCCGCGCGCCCGAGCGAGTCGGTGGCGTGTCCGAGGGAACGCAGGGCGGCCTGTCGGTCACCTGCGAGGGAGTGGGCGATTGCCGTGCGGGCGTGAGCCAGTGAGGCGAGGAAGGGATCACGACGGGTCGCCTGGGTGTCCTGCGCGGCACGGGCGGCCGACAGGGCGGCCGCGGGGGTCCTGCGCTGGAACCCGACCATGGAGAGGCAGTTGAACACGCGAAGGGAAGTCACCTGGTCGTTCCCGAGCCCGGCGAGGCGCAGAGCCGCTTCCAGGTGATGCTCGGCGTGCTCCAAACGGCGGTCATCGATGCAGGAGAAGCCGGCGGTGGCCATGTAGTCGGCCGCGAGGCTGTAGAGGCGCCTCTGCACCCCTTCGCTGACCGCGCACTCGACTCTGCTGAGCGCCTGGTTCGCGCCAGTGCGCGCTGTGGCCTCGAGGGACCCATGGCCGCCACGGTAGTAGTCGAGTTCGATGAGGGACTTGAGGCTGGCCTGGAGTCGGTCGACGTCGGAGTGTCCGACGGCATGGCCCCTGGAGACGGCAGGCGGAAGGGCGGCGGTGACGGAAACAGCGAGGAATTTGCGGCGGAGCACGGGTTCCTCCGGCGGTACTCGGGGCTTGACGGCACTGGGCGGGATGAAGCCGAGTTGCTCAGGGGTACGGTTCAGCGCACGTTCGAGCGCCATGCGGATTCTGCCCTGCGGCCACCGGGACTGCCCGGAGAGCCAGGTGCTCACCGTGAGGGTTCCGGGACAGCCCAGGGCGACGAGTTCGCGATTGATCAGCAGCACCAGGTCGACCCGTGTCAGCCCCAAATCCCTCATCACGGCGCGCAGTTCAGGATTCCCACCCACGAACTCACCGTAGCTCAACAGCTACGCACCGCGCACAGTCGCCGGTAAAGGGTGGGTCAAAATTTCCCTCCCGACAGGACCATCCCGCCGAGGTATTTCACTCCCCATCGGCAGGTCTTGGGAGTTGAGTAGGTGTCAGCGCGCCGCTCGAATGACCTCACCTCATGGGAGAGCCGCCATGCACACCATCACCACTGGGTTCCCCGCCGAACGAGCGCGGATCGGCGACCTCCGCCGCTGGGCGAAGGCGGCCCTGCCCCAGTTGGGGCCTCGACGGCCGGCAGGTGGACGCCGTACGGGACGAGGTGGAGCTCGTGCTGTCCGAGCTCGGCGGCAACGCCGTCGTGCACGGCTGCGGCGGTGACCGGCCGGACATGCGGCTGACTGCTTCCCTGACGTACTCCCCCGGGACGCTGCGGGTGTCCGTGACCGACCCGGGGACCGGCCTACCGGAGTACCGGCGGGCCGGCAGCGACGAGACCTGTGGCCGCGGCCTCGCCCTGGTGATGGCCCACGCGGCCCGGTTCGGCATCGAAGCCCTCCCCGAAGGCGGCAAGGAGGTCTGGGCGGAGCTCGAACTGCCCGCTCCCGCATGCCCGTTGGCATCGGCCGGTGAGCCGGTCGGCCTGCGAATCGCGGTGCTGCGCTCGGACACCGTCCTGCGGCAGTCCCGGCCTCGGCCGGCCATCACCACGCTGCCCGGGCATCCGTCGCTCGACCGGATATCCGCGTGACCGGCACCCCCGCAGGCCTCCGGTGACGCCCTTTGCCGTGCCGCGCCGGCGTCACCGGAACCCAGGGCACCCGCCCCTCCTCCCCCCCACCCCCCACCCCTCCCGCTCGTCCACTCCGCACCCCGAGGACTGCGCCGTGAGCGTCGGAACGTGCACCAAGAAGCTGCTCAAGACCACCACCCTCACCCCTCCGCGCCTGCTGCCGGCGGTCCAGGAACCCAGGGTCCTCCGATGCGGCCACTACAACGCCGAAGAGGTCACCGAGCCCGAGGCCCTGGCGTTGAGCCACTTGGTCACCGACCTGAACGCGATCGAGATCGCGGACGCCGTCAACGCCCTACCGGAACGCCACAACGCCCTGAGGACGACGCCCGAGGCGGTCCGCGGGCACCTCAACTCGCTGCGGGAGAAGACGCGGGCCCGGAGCTGGGTGCAGATGGTGGACACGGTCTGCCGGATGAAGCTGCTCCTCCCGCCCCGGGGAGAGCTGACGGCGCCGCTGCCCGAGACGGCCGTGCTCACGCTCCAGCTCCTGGTCGACGGATACACCAACCAGCAGATCGCCGCGCTGAGGGCCATCGCGCCCGCCACCGCCGGGAAGCATCTGGAGGCGGTCCGGCACCGGATGCGCACCCGTGGCGCCCCGGCGGCGGTCTTCCGCCTGCACGGCGTGGTGCCCGGTGTCCTGGACGGCACCTGCCCGGTCTGCGCGACGGGTGTCGCGGCGGCGTGACCAGCGTGCTGACGGTTCTCAGCCGGGTGTTCATGGCGGATGTGCGCGATCCTGGACTGGAGCAGCCCATGCCGCCGAGGCATGCCCGTGCGGCCGGTGCGAGGGCCGGCCGGTCGGGACGGGGCGCGGCCTGTCGTGCCCGGTCACTCGCCGCGGCAAGGGCCCACGGACGCGACCGGCGGCCCCGGGCGGAGGTCTTACGGCTGATGAGCGGCATCGAGCACGAGTCGGCAGAGGCACGGGACACAACCGAGGGTCGGGTCTTCACCGTCACCGGCGGCGACTGGGGCGAGGTGGTCGAGGCGGTCGGCCGGGCCGACGACGAGCGGATCATCGTCAACATGGGCCCCCAGCACCCGTCCACCCACGGGGTGCTGCGGCTGATCCTGGAGATCGACGGCGAGACGGTTAAACAGGCCCGGTGCGGCATCGGCTACCTCCATACCGGCATCGAGAAGAACATGGAGTTCCGCAACTGGGTCCAGGGCACCACCTTCGTGACCCGGATGGACTACCTGATGCCGCTGTTCAACGAGACGGCGTACTGCCTGGCGGTGGAGAAGCTGCTCGGGATCACCGGCGACGTCCCGGAGCGGGCGAGCGTCATCCGGGTGCTGATGATGGAGCTCAACCGAATCTCCTCGCACCTGGTGGCACTGGCCTCCGGCGGGATGGAGATCGGCTCCACCACGCTGATGGTCTACGGCTTCCGGGACCGCGAGGTCATCCTCGACATCTTCGAGCTGGTGACGGGCCTGCGCATGAACCACGGCTACGTCCGGCCGGGCGGCCTCGCGCAGGACCTGCCGCCGGGTGCGCCGGACCAGATCCGCGCGGGTGTGAGGCTGCTGCGCTCGCGGATCCCGGAGTACGACAAGCTGGCGACCCACAACCCGGCCTTCAGGGCCCGGCTGGTCGACGTCGGCTTCCTGGACGTGGCCGGCTGCCTGGCCCTCGGCGTCACCGGCCCGATCCTGCGCGCCACCGGGCTGCCGCACGACCTGCGCAGGAGCGACCCGTACTGCGGGTACGAGGACTACGACTTCGAGGTCGCGATCGCCGACAGCGCGGACGCCTACGGCCGCTTCCTGATCCGGCTGGAGGAGATGCGCCAGTCGCTGCGGATCGTCGAGCAGTGCCTGGACCGGCTGACCCCCGGCCCGGTCATGGTGGCCGACAAGAAGATCGCCTGGCCCGCCCAACTGGCCCTCGGACCAGACGGGTTGGGAAACTCCCTCGACCACATCCGCAAGATCATGGGCGAGTCCATGGAGGCGCTGATCCACCACTTCAAGCTGGTGACGGAGGGCTTCCGCGTCCCGGCGGGGCAGGCCTACGCGGCGGTCGAGTCGGCCAGGGGCGAGCTGGGCGCGCACGTCGTCTCCGACGGCGGCACACGGCCGTACCGGGTGCACTTCCGCGACCCGTCGTTCACCAACCTGCAGACGATCGCGGCGATGTGCGAGGGCGGGCAGGTCGCGGACGTCGTCGTCGCGGTGGCGAGCATCGACCCGGTGATGGGAGGCGTGGACCGGTGAGAGAGGAGCCGGCTGCTCATCATCGGCTTTCGCGCCTGCCCGTCACCGTCGGCACCGGCAGTCGGACCCGTCAGTGGACCTTCTCCGCGACGCCGGTCTCCGCCGCGCGTTCGATGGCGGCGAGCACCCGGTGGTGGGCCGCGGCGGCGTGGAAGTCCGGGTGGGGGCCGCGTCCCTCCTCGATCGCCCGGGCGATCTCCTGGTAGACGGCCGCGACGTTGGCGACCGGTCCGGCGGCGGGGTCGAAGGGGACGGTCCGGTAGTCCTCGGGCACCGTCACCCGCTCGCCGTCGACCCGGATGTCCCAGTCGGTCCAGTGCGGGTACCGGCCCGGCCGGGTGGGGGTGGCCGTCAGGACGCCCTCGGAGCCGACGAGCTTGACGAAGAACCCGTCCGGGCTCCCGCTGCCGCCGTGCACGGCGACGGACGCGGTGGCGCCGCTCTCCAGGACGCCGTGGAGCAGCACCTGGGCGGGCACGCCGTTGGGCACCGTCCGCCCGGTGCCCGTGACCTCGACCCGGTCGTACGGGCGGGGCAGCCGCGCGGAGACCTCGACCAGCCGGCCCGCCATCCGGTCCAGGGTGGCCAGGAAGTGGCCGGCCATGATGGTCAGCAGTGACGTGCCCGCGGCCGGGTCGGTGGACCAGGCCAGCTCCGGTGCGATCCGGGGGCCGCCCAGCGGGTCGCCGGCGGCGACCAGGACGGCCGATTCGAGCCGGCCGATCGCACCGGCGGCGAGCAGGTCGGCGACGTACCGGGCGTCTGGGGAGTGGTGCCCCTGGAGGTTCACCGCGTGGACGACACCGGCCGCGGCGGCCGCCCGGGCGAGGTCTTCCGCCTCCGCGGCGTCCACGCCGAGCGGCCACTCGGAGAACACGTGCTTGCCCGCCGCCAGCGCGGCCCTGATCACCCCCGCGTGCCCGGGCGTCTTGACCGACACCACGACCAGGTCGACGTCGGGGTGGGCGGCGAGGGCCCCGGCGTCGGCGAAGGCGAGTGGTACGCCGTGCGCTGCGGCCGCCCTGTCGGCGCTGGCCTGCTTGGTCGTCGCGACGGCGGTCACCTCGAACCCGTCGAGTGCGGCGAGTGCGGGCAGGTGTGACTCCTCGGCCCAGCCGCCGGCTCCGACGATCCCGACCCTGATCATGTGCCCTCCCTAGTTTTGTACCGATCGATCCGAAACTAAGGCAGAGGGAGCCCGGATTCAAGGGGTAACGTACCGATAGGTAAAAAACTCAGGAGGTACGGAATGCCAGGCGGTCGCCCACGCGCCTTCGACCCGGACACCGCGCTCGACCGGGCGCTGGAGGTCTTCTGGCGGCAGGGCTACGAAGGAACGTCCATGGCAGACCTGACCGCCGCGATGGGCATCAACCGGACCAGCCTCTACGCGACCTTCGGCAACAAGGAACAGCTCTTCCACCAGGCCCTCGACCGCTACGTCACCAGCCCCGGAGCCTTCGCCGCCGAGGCCCTGGAAGCCCCCACCGCCCGGGCCGTCGTCGAACGGCTGCTCCTCGGAACCATCGAGCTGACCACCGGACCGCACACGCCCCACGGCTGCCTGAGCGTCAACAGCGTCCACGCCTGCGCCCCGGACTCCGCACCGGTCCGCCAGGAGGTGATCGCCCGGCGGATGGCCGGCGAGGCCGCGCTGCGCCGGCGCTTCGAGCAGGCCGCCGACCTGCCGGCGGACTGCGATCCGCAGGTCCTGGCCCGGCTGGTGCACACCCTCACCGACGGCATCGCCGTCCAGGCGGCGAGCGGCCACACCCGCGAACAGCTGCGCCAGGCCGCCGACCTGGCGCTGCGGACGCTGTTCCGACTGTCGGGCTGCGGGTGAGCGAGGCGTGCGGGCTCGACCTCACCGACATCGGGCAGTTCCAATACCCGACTCCACCGTCAGCGACCGCACACGCCGACCCGGAGCACGCGAACCTGGCCGCCAGCTCCCGGGCGGCCCAACGACTGGTGATGGACAAGGGGAACCTACGGTGCGGATGACGGCCGCCCCGCGGGACCTGTGGCGGCCGACCCAGGTGCTGGCCGCCTTCCAGCAGGTGGGGTTCAGCCCCTCCACGACCTGGCCCAGCTCGACCAGAACCTCTCGGCCAAGTCGGTCTGCCAGTTCCTGCGAGCCCGCAGCCTGCTTCACGACGACCCCGAGCTCCACCAGGACGCCGACTTGGCCTGGATCGAGACCTTGCTCGCCGCACTGCCCGAGACCCTCACGAGCGAGGTCCGAACCTGGGTGACGGTCCTGCGGAGCCAGGGCCACCGCGAGAACGAGCCCCGCAGCTGGGAAGGCATCCGCCGCTACCTCACCGCCATCCAACGGGCCCTCGTGGCCTGGACAGCGGCCGGCGTGGTCACGCTGCGGGAGATCACCCACGACCAGGTCGAGAATGCGGTCGAGGGCCTCACCGGACACAGCCGCCGGCAGCTCGCCATCGCCCTGCGCAGCCTGTTCCGGGCACTGAAGCGGGAGAAGGTGATCTTCCGCGATCCGGCCCGCAACCTGCCCGTCGGCGACCTGAAGGGCATACCGCAGTCCGTTCCCAGCGACCGGCTCGCGGGGCTGCTCAACCAGGCCAAGACCCCGTTTGGCCGACTCGTCGTTTCCCTGGCTGCCATCCATGCCGTCCCCGGCACCGACATCCGCACGATCCTGACCACCGACCTGCGCCTGGCCCGCGGCACGCTCGAAATCCGCCGAGGCCTGCTGCGGCACACCCTCTACTTGGAGGAGCTCACCCACCGGCTCGCCAGCGAGTGGCTGACCTACCGTCACCGACGCTGGCCTGCCTCGACCAACCCCCACCTACTGGTCAGCCAGAAGACCGCCCTCGACACCGACCGGCCAGCCGTCAGTCTCGGCCTGCTTCGCTTGGACCTCCCGAAAGACCTGACCCTGGACGGCCTGCGCCAGGACCGGATCCTCAA
Source organism: Kitasatospora sp. NPDC056651 (assembly GCF_042792155.1). NCBI lineage: Bacteria > Bacillati > Actinomycetota > Actinomycetes > Kitasatosporales > Streptomycetaceae > Kitasatospora > Kitasatospora sp. NPDC056651. The sequence continues at coordinate 31,113 of NZ_JBHTWX010000058.1, forward strand.
CGAGGCGTTCGAGACCGGAGACCCGCTCAAGCTGATGCGGCTGTTCGGCATCACCGAGCAGACCGCGATGCGCTACGTCTGCGCCGCCCGCCCTGAGCGCACCGCCAAGCTGCCCAAGTAGCCCTCATCGCGGCACTGTTCAGACTGGTCAGGGGCGGAGGGGGGCCTTGATGGCGCGGCGTTCGTCCATGGCCTTGTGGCCCTCGGCGGCCTGGTCGAGGAGCAGGGTGCGGTCAAAAACGCTGCCGGGGTTGATGCGCCCAGTCATGACGCGGTCGACGAGGTCGGGCGCTGCGCTTCGGTGGGCCGGTCGAGGGTGGCGACCAGGGTGCCGGCGGCCCACGGGATGCGGATGTACTCGGCCTGGCAGCCGCCGACGACCTGACATGGCCTTGTTGTCATGCACAGGGCGTGGTTAGCTATTCAAAGTCTACCCGCAGGGGGCGGGTAGCCGAGTTGAGGAGTCCGAATGCACCTCGTCCGCAAACTGGTAACCGGAGTAATGGCGGCTGGCCTCGCCACCACTGGCTTCGCCGCCGCGACCCCGGCCAACGCCCAGGTCGTGAACTCCACGTGCAACCTGTCGAACGTCGTCACGGTCAACTCCGCCAGCGGCAACTACTGTTACGTCTGGGACGGTAACTACGCCAGCGGCTACGTGGGCGGGATGAACATCAAGACTTCCACGTATGCGTGCTCTCATGGCAATTACGAGGGATATGTGACGGACGCTGCGAACCGCACATACTCCTTCCCCCGGGGGGGATGCAGCCCTTACACCGGAGGGGCGACACTGCTCTCGATCACCTTCACCGGCAACTGAGCCAGCAAGGGCCCGAAACCCGAGTCCTGTGCGCGCGGCGAGGTGGCGCCGACCCGGCCGCCGGGGCTACCGCACCCGCCGGGCTGTCGCCGTCGACCGGTCCATCGCCGTCCCACTCCCGCCGCCGGAGGAAGGGGAGAAGTACCGCGTGACGCCAGGCCCCACCCCCACCCCGTGACTCTGGCGGGCGGCAGAGCCGGCCGGACCTCAACATCGCGCTGGTCTATGGCCCCGTGAGCGAGGAGGACCGGCTCTACATCGACAAGAGCCCGATCGACCAGCTCTCCATCACCGCGCTCAGCCGGACACTCGGCGAGGCCGGCCTGCGGTTCGAGGTCCTCAACCCGTGCGACCGCCGCCTCAGCACCTCCTACAGCGGGCGAGGCATCGTCTTTCCGGCCCTGTCCCGCACCATCGCCGTGCTCGGCGAAATGCTGGAGCTGGGCGAGACGGCCGCCGACGAGCACCAGGCCGTAGGACGCATGGTCGGCGAACAGGGAATCGATCAGCTCATCGTTGTCGGCAACAGCCCCAACGTCGTCCGGATGACTGCCGGTGCGCTCACGGGCGGCGTGGCCACACCGCCGCGGCCTACTACTCCGGCTGAGGTCGGGCGATGTTGGGCGCCCGGACCGTTCGGTGACGGCGGTGACCGCGAGGAAGGCGTGAGCGAGCATCGCCAGGGTGGTCCAGCGGTGCCAGGAGGTCCGGCAGCGGACCTGGTGCTCATCCAGCCCGGCCAGGCCCTTGGCGGCTTGGAAGGTCTCCTCAACGGTCCAGCGCCGCCCGGCTGAGCAGATGCTGCATGCCGGCCGGGCTCGCATCACCAGCGTGCTCGCGATCGTCCAGCAGTTCTTGCGGGGAGATCCGACAGCAGGCCCAGCACCAGCCGCCTTGCCCGACGCCGTGACTCAACTCGCCTGAAGCATCCTGCGATCCGGCTCATGAGACTGTCGAAGGACCCCTGCCACCGGGCCGAATTGACTCCGGGCATCGAGGCCGGTGCTTGATCGCTAACTGTCCACACAACAGATCATGATGAAGCCTGAGCATCTCGCGCCTTATGCCACCGAACCCAGTAGTAGACCCCATCGGCTCGGTAAGGCTCCCCACCGTCGTAGCGCCACTCAGCAACCAGCAACTGTGCGTCTGCGGGCGCTTGCCGGTACGGGGTGAGCACTGCCGTCAGCTCGTCGTACCGGGCGTCGACGCCTCCCTGGCCGGGGTCCCGATCGATGCCGGCGGAACCTTCCTCGTGCCGCTGGTTCCACTCAACGAAGACTGCCCACTGCTCCCGCTCCAGCGCGACGAGTTTCTCGTCCGCCGGCCACACGAAGTACTCGTCTGGTGCAACGGAGAAGTCGACGTCATGGCACTGGAAGTAGTGAGGTGCTCCACCGATGCCCACAAGCCCGCTGCGGGGACCGTCATACCAGTCCAACTCGGCGTATACGTGCTCGAACCCGTCGGCGGCCAACTGCCGCTCATCCCAAACCTCAGCCATCCGGGCAGGCTACCGGCAGCCGCCCTTCGCGTACACGGTCACGATCTACAGCCGGAGTACTACCTGGAGTCCATCGTCCGCCCTGGGGACAAGGTGCTCCTGGAGGTCTCGCGCGGCGGAGAACTGTGGCAGATCGCCCAGGAGCTCTTGGGACAGCCGATCACGGGCACTGAGCCCCGCCGCCCATTTTTCATACTTCCTGGGAAGCCGCACGATGCGGTGTACCAGTCCGGCCCCCGGAACCTCTGGGACGAGGTGGAGGCGGCCTACCGCTGGTGGGACGGGCAGGGCCGCCCCGGGCATGAGCGGTTCGGCCTGACAGTCACCGTCGACGGCCGGACGGCCTGGCTGGACTCCCCGGAGAATCCGGTTCCCCGGCAGTCCTGACGAGGCTGGTCCCCGCCCCGGCCGTCCCAGCGGCCGGGGCTCCCGCGTGACGTGCTGAGGACTCGGTGTGTCGGTCGACGCGGAGCCTCTCCGGCGTTGCGGCCCGTCCGCGCATCGCGGCGCTGATCGTCGAACGGAACCGGGCCGGACCCTGACGAGGCCGTGGGAGAGCGCTTGTTCCAACCTCGGTGGTCAGGTCGCGGTGGGCCGGAGAGCTCACGGGATCAGGATGTCGCACGGACCTGACAGCATGGCCCCATGGATGCAGCAGATCTCGGCGAACTCGTCGTACGTCGCGTCAGGCAGTCGGAGGCGGAGGCACACGCGGACGCGGACGCGGACGCGCTGATCGCCATCGATTCGGTCGCGGCCGAGGGCGACGAGGAGCGGGCGGCGAGTATCCGCCGGTGGTGCCGGCAGGGCCTGGTGGTCGTGGCGGAAGGGCCGTCCGGCCCGCTCGGCTACTGCGTGACCGAGTACACGTTCTTCGAGCAAGGTTTCGTCACGCTGCTGATGGTCTCACCGTCCGCCCGTGGCACGGGAGTTGGCGGCCGGCTGCTGGACGCCGCGGTGGCCTCGTGCGCGACCCCGAAGCTGTTCACCTCGACCAACGTGTCCAACCTGCCGATGCAGCGGCTGCTGCAACGGGCCGGGTGGGAGCCGGTCGGGCTTCTCCACGGCCTCGACGAGGGCGACCCCGAGCTGTTCTTCCGCTGCCGGACGCGGACCGGGACGACGGATCTGTGACCGCTGACGCGTGACGCCGCATGGCATCCGCCGCCACCCCGGCGGTCAGTCGAAGCGGATCGAGCGGTACGGGGCCTGGCCGAACTCGATCCCTGACGTCCCGTCCAGGACCGCATCGGCCACCCCGGTGCACGCGCCGTCGGTGAACAGGTACGCGTTCCGGTCCGTGCCGTTCCACCACCGCGTCCAGCGCGAGCTGATGGTCGCGGGGGCGGGTGGCACCGCGTGGCAGCCGGCGGGGTCGTCGAGGACGAAGTAGGGCGGCGCGTACTGGCAGCCCCAGGGCCCGCAGTCCTGGGCGCTGACCGTGAACGGGCCGGCGGCCGCAGCCGGTTCGCGGGCCGCGGCCCGGGCCGGGACGGGCAGGGCCGGGATGGGCAGGGCGCCCAGGAGGAGACAGGCCAGCGCCGTCGAGGCGGCACGGGCCGGAAGAGGGACGTTTCTGCGCACGAGGGTCTTCCTTTCCGTCCGGCGGCACGGTGCCAGGCCCGGCCTGCCGGTCCGTCAGCCGAGGGTGTTCTTGTGGATGCGGCCGTCCTTGATGATGACGACGAGGTTCTTCTCCGGGTCGCCGAGGACGGTGAGGTCCTTGGTGGGGTCGCCCTCGACGAGGAGGACGTCGGCCCAGGCGTCTACCGTGATCTCGCCGAGCCGGGCCGCCTTGTAGGGATCGCGCTCTCCGGAGAGCCGGAAGAGCGCGGCGTTGCCGGAGGTGGCGATGCTCAGCGCCTCGGCGGGCGGGAACTCGAAGCGCGTGGACAGCCGGGTGAGCATCTCGTTCTGGAGACCGGCCTTCTCGGGTTCGAGCAGCAGGTCGGTGCCGAAGGCGATCTTCGTACCCGCTTCCCGGGCCCAGCCGAAGGTGTCCGCGACGCCGGCGCACATCTGCGCGTTCTTCGCGGCGTTCTCCGGGTTGGTGAGCTCGTGGTCGCTCTCGACGAAGGGCTGGGTGCTCAGCCACACGCCCTCGTCCGCCATCAGTTCGAGGGTGCCGGGACCGGCGGCGAGGTGGCCGTGCTCGATCGACCTGATCCCGGCGGCGACCGCGCGGCGGATGCCCTCGTCGTTGTAGACGTGCGCGGACACGTAGGTGCCCCAGTCCGCGGCGGCCTCGACCGCGGCGCTGAGCTCGTCCGGCGTGTACTGCAGCACGTCCAGCGGGTCGTAGGGGGAGGCCACTCCGCCGCCCGCCATGACCTTGATCTGGGAGGCACCCCGCTTCAGCTGCTCGCGCACCGCCGCGAGCACCTGGTCGCGGCCGTCCGCGACCCGCAGGAAGCCGATCTGTTCGGCGCGGGAGTGCGCCCCGCAGGAGAAGGTGCTCGCGCTCTCGTGGACGTCGGAGAAGTCCCCGTGTCCGGAGGTCTGGGAGATCGCCGCCTGGCTGGGGTAGATGCGCGGGCCGGGGAACGTCCCGGCGTCCAGGACCTGCCGCAGTGAGGCCACGTCGCCGGCCATGTCCCGGACGGTGGTGAAGCCGCGCATCAGCATCCGCTCGGCCTCGGCGAGCGCGTTGTAGTAGCCCGTGCCCGTGGGGCCCGTGGTCAGGCCCGCGAGGGAGGTCCCGACCGCGAAGAGGTGGACGTGGGCGTCGGTCAGGCCGGGCATGAGCACCCGCCCGCCGCCGTCGATGACGGTGGTCCTCGCCCCCGGGGCTCCGCCGCCGATCGCGGCGACCCTGCGGCCCTCGATGCGCACCGACGTCAGCGGGGTGAGCCCGGAGCGGAGGGAGTCGAAGACCCGCACGTTCTCGATCAGGATCGACGCGGGGGGCTGCTGCGGGGTCACGGTCTTCCTCTCGTGGCGGGCTGGGTGCGAGCCGGCGGCTCGACGGGATCCGGGGCCCACGGGTGGGACGCGACGTGACGGACGCTCGGCGCGGCCGAGGAGCACAGCGTGTCGCCGCCGACCGCGGCAGTCGACGACACTGCTCCGAACGCGGCGTGTCATACCCCCTGCCGAAACGGTTCGCCATCCTGGTGCCCGACCGGTAGCTTCACCGGATGACCAGCGAAGCCCTGCGGCGGCTCTACGACCCCGAGTACACCGACATCTGGGGCCGCTTCCACGCCGGGTTCGGCTTCCGGCCCAGCATGCACGTGTTCCCCGGCATCACGGAGCCCTCGCCGTCGGTCACCTGGAGCCTCGACGCGCTGGACGACGACCCCGGCGACCGGAAGCTCGACCGCCTGGTCGACGTGGTGCAGGACGGGCTGGCGCAGTGCTGCCGCCCCGGGGAGTCGCTCTGGATCCTGGACTGGCAGCACACCTGCTACCGGCTGCGCCCCGACCTCCCGGCCACCGACATGTTCCTCTCCAGGGTCCTCGAAGGGCGTTCGCGGGAGGGCTGGCCGTTCGGCCCCGTCCCGGACGCCGACTACGCCGTCTTCCTCGCCGACGACCTGCGCTTCGGCACCTTCGGACACCCCTGGGAGAACTCCCTCTGCGTCTTCGGCGCCGAACTCCTGGCCGCGGTCTCCGAGGACGTCGACCAGGTGCTCGGGCGCGCGCTGCGCCGCGACGGCCTGCCGGTGTGAGGGCGCGGGCCTGACGGCCCGCCGAGACTCCCGCAGGACGGGTGCGCAGCCGGTGCCGCCGCGTTCAGTCGGAGCGGCCGGCCGGCCCCTCCCGGACGACGAACTCGGGGGCAAGTGACCGCTTGCCCGACGCGGAGGCGGCGCGTCGGCACAGGTCGACGAGGGGGCCGAGATACTGGCCGCCGTACGTCTTGGCGGTGGCGCAGAGCTCCGCCGCGTCGGCGCCCTGGCCGCCGGACAGCCCGCCCGCCTCGGGGGCGGGCTTCGGCCGGGGGTGGGTGGCCGGGGCGTCGTGCCGCCGCCCGGCCCCGGGCCCGTGTCCGCCGCTCGGGTCGGCGGCCGGTGCCTCCGGTTCGTCAGCGGCCTCGGCCGCGTCCGGCTCGGCGGCGGGCTCCTCCGCCGCCGGTTCCGGCAGGTCCGCCGCCTGGCCCGGGTCCGGGGCGGCCGAGGGCGCGGAGAACTCCAGCGCGGCCACCAGGGCGGGCACCGTCGGCTGGTCGTCGGCCGCCGTCCGGGGGCCCGCCGTGAGGTGGGCCAGCGGGCCGACCTCCGTCGCTCCCGTGACCAGGGCCGTCGCCAGGACGACCGCGACGACGGTTCCGCGCCCGAACGCCCGGGCCAGCGACGGCGAGAAGGACGGGAGGAGCCCCGGGGAGAAGGGCAGGCGCCGGGCGGCGGGGACCGCCGCGGGCTCGGCCGCCGCCACCGCCTCCGCCCGGCGCCGGCAGACCTCCGCGTTGCGCGACGCCGCCCACTGCTCCGACGCACCCAGCCCGGCCCACGCGGCGGCGGCCCCGGCGAACAGGTCGGCCGCCCGCCGGGGGTCGCCGCCGACGGCCGCGACGTACGCCTGCACCTCCTGCGCGCGCAGCGCCTCCGGATGCTGGGCACCGCGCTCCAGGGCGACGCGGCGGTGCAGTTCCTCGGCCAGGTGGGTCGCGAGGTCCGAATCCCCGGCCTCCATGGCCTCCCGGATCAGGGCCACCAGAGGGGCGTAGACGCTCGGCAGCGTCTCGGCGGTACTCGCGGGCTTGGTGGTGCTCGCGGGCTTGACGGTGCTCACGGGCTTGACGGTGCTCACGGCTTCGGCGGTGCGCGCGGGCTCGACGGGGTTCGGGATCCCGGCGGTGCTCACGGCCTCGGCGGTGCCCGCGGTCTTGGCAGCACTCGGAACCCCGGCGGAACCCGTAGTCCCGGGGGAACTCGTACGGCGCCCGACCCCCAGGAACAGGCGGGCGGGCGGCACGCAATCGGCGGCCGTCCTCGGCGGGGTGTCGGTCGTATCGGTCATGAGGCCCCTCGCTGGTGATCTCCGAACGATGGCAGCACCTCGGCGCCGTCGGCCACTGCCACCCGGCGGCCGGATGCGCAATCAGCCCATCGAGTGACTCTGGTCCCCGGTCGATCCGGCGCTTTGTGCGGTCGCCCGAGCAGGCTGACTGCCCGCTCGGGCGGTGGAGCGCGGACCGGCTACAGGATCGCGAGGGTGAAGCTGGAGGGCGCGGGGAGGCCGTCCTTGAGGGTCACCACGGTGACGGCGTCACGCCGGCTGCCGCACGAGGTGGTGGGCTTCCCGATCGTCGAGACGCTGGTGCTCCCCGGCCCGCCGTTGGCCAGGATCAGGGCGGTGGACAGGTTGATGCCGGCCGCCTGGTCGACGATGACGCAGTAGACGCCCGGGCCGTACGCGAAACTGTCGACCACGTTCTTCTGCCGCTCCAGCCCGCCCTTGGAGTCCACCTCGGCGGCGGCCCTGGCGTTGGGGGCGACGATCTCGGCGGGTGCCGCGACGGCCTGGGCGGTGAAGGAGGCCGACAGGACGACGGCTCCGGCGATGACGGCGGCGGTACGGCGCATGGTGGTCGCTCCGGGGGTCGGCTCGCGGCGCCGGTACGCCGCGAAGTGGTGGGACGCCGGTGACGCTAGCCAGCCGGGGCCGCGCGGCGCACCGTCCCGCCCGGGGAGTCATCTGATCAGGTGCCGGCGGCGAGCGCCTTCCGGCGCATTCGGAATCTCGTATGCGAACCACATGGTCTTCACGGCAGGCCCGGGCAGGCGTCGACGTCCTCCGGCTCGGCGGCGGAGGCGCAGCCGGGAGGACAGGAACCGCCAGGAGGGCGGCCGGCCCGGCCGCGCGCCCGCGGCGAATCCACCCCAATCGCGGCGAATCGATTCGGGCGAAAAGGTAATCGACACCCCAAAAGCCGGTCGAATTCCCACCCGGGGGGGGCGATGAGAAAAGTGTAAAAACCAATCAATTTCCGTGGGATCACGAACGGCAATTTTGCTGAACCGTAATCAACTGACATCCCCCGCAAGATCGCCATCACCCCTAGCCTTTGCCCACCTGTTCGCTACGATCATGACAAGGCGGGAATTGCGCACGTGAGCGCCCACAGATCACGGGGCCGAAAGCCCACCCCCATCGACCGCGGCATTCGGCCCGTCGCCGCCGCGGTGTCACTGGCCCTGTCGGTCGCCCTGTTCCAGGGCACCGAAATGGCCGTGGCCACCCAGCCGGCCGCCGCGGCCACGGCGGGGAACACCGCGCCGACCGTCCCCTCGGACCTGTCGGCCGCGCCCTAGTTCGTCAACCCGTACAACCAGCAGAGCTACTCCAGCAGCCCGACCCCGACGCTCCGCGCGACCGCCTCGGACCCCGACGGCGGCACCTACCGGGTCGAGTTCGAGATATCGCCGGACCCGGCTTCCGCCGACACCACCTACACCTTCACGGCGCAGTCCGACGCGGTGAACTCCGGCACTCCGGCGACCCTCGTCGTCCCGCAGGCCAAGGCGCTGCCGGACGGCAAGCACCTCCGGCTCCGGGCGCGCGCCTACGACGGAACCGACTACAGCGCGTGGAGCGCCTACACGTCCTTCGTCTCGGACAGCTCGCTGCCCGCGGCCCCCACCGTGTCCTGTGCCGGCGTGCCGGCCGACACCTGGACGGCCACCGTGCCGGCCGGCACCCAGTGCACGCTGTCCACCACCTCCACCGACGGCCTGGGCTACAGCTGGGGTCTGGACGACCCGGCCGCCTCCACCCGCCTCTACGACACCGCGAGCGGCACCGGCGGGCACGGCCTCAACGCGACCATCTCGCCCGCCGAGGGCTGGCACACCCTCTACGCGCGCACCGTCGACGCGGCCGGGAACCTCTCGGCGGACACCACCGCGTTCTCCTTCGGCGTGGGCGCGGACGGCGCCTCGCTGCTCAGCCCCGCCCAGGGCGCCGTCTCGGCCCGCCGGACCACGCTGAGCGCCAAGGGCAGCCCGAAGTACTCCGGTGTCGCGTACGAGTACCGCTTCGGCGAGACCGACGGCTGGAAGGCCGTTCCGGCGTCCGACGTGGTCAGGTCCTCCAACGGCTCCGCGGTCACCTGGCCGCTCGCCGTGTCGGGCGGCGACGCGCCGGCCCTGACCTGGAACATCACCGGGACCATCGCGAAGGACGGCCCGGTCCAGGTCCGCGCGAAGTTCACCGCCGCCGGCACCACCGGGTACTCTCCCGCCGGCACCGTCACCGTGGACCGGCGGGCCGGAACGGCGCCGCACCAGCAGCTCGGCCCCGGCTCGCTGAACACCCTCACCGGCGACTACGCGCTGACCGCGACCGACACCAACGTCTTCGGCGTCGGCGTCGCCCGCACGGCCTCGTCCCGACAGCCGGACGCGGGCGCCGCCCAGGAGGGCCAGGCCCCGATCTTCGGCCCCCAGTGGACGGCCGGCGTGGTCAGCAGGACCACCGAGACCAACTGGACCGAGATCCAGCAGGCCTCGGCCTCGTCCGCGGTGGTCGTGACCTCCACCGGTGACCGCCTCGGCTTCACCGCGACCAGCGGCGGCGGCTGGCAGCCGCAGCCCGGCGCGGAGGACCTGACGCTCACCGGCTCCTTCGCCGGCTCCTTCACCCTGAAGGACGGCACCGGCCGGACGGCCACCTTCGCGAAGGTGGACGGCGCCGCCACCACCTGGACGCTCGCCACCACCTACCTCGCCACCGGCAACTCCACGACCACCGTCGTCTCGGAGAAGACGGTGGTGGGCGGCAGGACCGTGGCCCGCCCCCGCTACGTGGTCGCGCCGACCACCGCGGTGGCCGCCGACACCTGCGCCACCACCCCCGCCACCAAGGGCTGCCGAGTCCTGGAGTACGTGTACGCCGCGTCCACCACCGCGACCGGCTCCGCCCTCGGCGACTTCACCGGCCAGGTGAAGCAGATCCGGGCATGGGCCACCGACCCCGGGGCCGCCGCGGCCACCCCGGAGGCCGTCGCCGCGTACGCGTACGACTCCGCCGGTCAGCTCCGCGAGGCCTGGGACCCCCGGCTCGCCACCCCGCTGAAGACCGCCTACGCCTACACCGGCGGCCGGGTGACCACCCTCACCACCCCCGGCGAACTGCCCTGGACCTTCACCTACGGCCAGGCCGGCAACAGCGCGACCGCCGGTGACGGCATGCTGCTGGCGGTCTCCCGCCCCACCCTCGCCCCGGGCTCGGCCACCCAGACCGACGGAACGGCCGTCTCCTCGGTGGTCTACGACATCCCGCTGAGCGGCGCGAACGCCCCCTACCAGCTGCGCGCCTCCGACGTCCTGGCGTGGAACCAGCGGGACGTCCCCGCCGACGCGACGGCCGTCTTCCCGGCCGACGTGGTGCCCGCCTCCCACGCGGGCGCCGGCCTGTCGGCCGCCGACTACCGCCGGGCCACCGTGGTCTACGCCGACGCGGACGGCCGCGAGGTGAACACGGCCGCGCCCGGCGGGTACCTCAGCACCAACCAGTACGACCGGTTCGGCAACACCGTCCGCTCGCTCAGCCCGGCCAACCGCGCCGTGGCGCTCGGCCTCACCCCGGCCGACCAGGCCGTCCAGCTCGACCTCGGCATCCAGTCGCTGAGCAGCCAGGACCGGGCCGAACTCCTGGAGGACTACAGCTACTTCGACTCCACCGGCGTGCGCGCCAGAGAGACCTTCGGGCCGCTCCACCGGGTCACCCTGACCTCCGACTTCACCTCGGGCGGCGCCGTGCTGCTCAAGGCCGGCTCCTCGGTGGCCGCCCGCTCCTGGGCGGTGAAGGAGTACGACACCGGCCGTCCGACCGACGGCACCGCCAAGGCGCAGGACCTGCTGACCATCACCACCTACGGCCTGCGGGTCAACGGCTACGACTCGATCCTCGCCGACAAGCGGGTGGACGAGACCCAGTACGACTGGACCAAGGGCCTGCCGGTCATCAAGACCCGGGACTCCGGCGGCCTCGACATCAGCACCGGCACCGGCTACGACGCCCAGGGGCGGATCGTCAACCAGGTGCTGCCCGGCGCCACCTCGAACGACGCGGGCGCCAAGGTGACCGTCTACTGGTCCGCCACCGGCACCGGCTGGTGCAAGGGCCGCCCGGAGTGGGCCGACCAGGTCTGCTGGACCGGCCCGGCCGGCGACATCACCGGCGGCGGCAGCAACCCGGCCCAACTCCCGGACAGCACCTACGAGTACACCCGCTACGGCCAGCCGTCCGCCACCACGGACACCTCCGGCAGCGCCGAGCGGACCACCACCACCGCGTACGACGCGGCGGGCCGCCAGACCACCGTGACGGTGACCGGCACCCTGGGCCAGGCCCAGTCCGCCACCACCACCGGCTACGACCCGGCCACCGGCCGGGCGGTCGCCACCACCATGGCCTCCGGCGGCACCGTCACCCGAGTGTTCGACAAGCTCGGCCGCCCGATCTCCTACACGGACGCCGACGGCGGCACCACCACCACCGTCTACGACCGCCTGGACCGGATCGTCAGCACCGGCGACAACGTCCCCTCCACCACGACCTACACCTACGACAACACCGCGGAACCCCGCGGCCTGCCGGTCAAGGCCGTGGACTCCGTCGCCGGCACCTTCACCGCGACGTACAACGCGAGCGGCGAGGTCAGCAAGGAGCAGTTGCCCGGCGGGTACACCCTCCAGCTCACCGCCAACACGGTCGGCGAGCCGGTCAGCCGGGTCTACACCCGCGACTCCGACGGGGCGGTGGTCGCCGCCGACAACGTGACCCGCTCCATCCACGGCCAGGTGACCGCCCACACCAACTCCGCGACCCGCGCCAACCAGGTGTACGGGTACGACAAGGCCGGCCGTCTGGCACAGGTGCGGGACACCGCCACCACCGGCTGCTCGCTGCGGACCTACACCTACGACAAGCGGGCCAACCGCACCTCGCAGACGTCCGCCACCGTGCCGCTCGGCGCGCCCTGCCCGACCGTGCCCGGCGCGTCCGTCACGCACGCCTACGACAGCGCCGACCGCCTGGTCGACGCCGGGTACGCCTACGACGCGTTCGGCCGCACCACCGGCGCGCCGGGGAGCACCACCACGTACTACGTCGGCGACCTCGTCCAGCAGCAGACCTCGGGCGGCACCCGGCAGACCTGGTCGCTCGACCCCTCGCTGCGCCGCCGGGCGGCCACCACCGAGTCCAACGCCTCCGGCGGCTGGACCCGGACCGGGGTCAAGACCAACCACTACGGCGCCGACAACGACTCCCCGCGGTGGATCGTCGAGGACGCCGCGGGCACCGTCACCCGCAATGTGGCGGGCGTCGACGGGACGCTGGCCGCGACCACCGACAAGACCGGCGGCACGGTCCTCTACCTGACCAACATCCACGGCGACGTCAACGTGGTGCTCCCGCTGGACACCACCAAGACCCCGGTGGTGCTGGAGAGCGACGAACTCGGCGGGCAGCAGGCGGCCGGCACCGCGGCCCGCTACGGCTGGCTCGGCGGCAACCAGCGCTCGGCGGAGACGCCGAGCGGCCAGCTCCTGATGGGCGCACGGCTCTACGACGGCCGCAGCGGCCGCTTCCAGTCGATCGACCCGGTGTACGGCGGCAACACCAACGCCTACGAGTACTGCTCCGGCGACCCGGTCAACTGCACCGACCTGGACGGACGCTGGTCCTGGTCGCGCACCTGGTACTTCGACTGGGGCCGGGTCTGGGCCAAGATGTGGACCGGGGGCTGGGGCAGCGGCTACGGCTACATCCAGGCGCAGGCGGTGTTCAACAAGCGCTGGACCCAGCGGATCGCCGACTACTCGGTGTTCATCTACGGCCCTGCGGGCCTCATCGCCTCGCTCTTCGGGCCGCCCGGCATGGTGATCGGCGTCGCCATCGGCGTGATCGGCGCGTGGGTCCAGGGCACCGCGCTCTGGGCCAAGAACCGCGGCGAGTGCCTGGCGATCAACGCCGGGGCCGCGCTCGTCGTCGGGCGCTGGACCCAGATCCCGTACAGCGCCTACGGGTCCTGGGCCACCCCCTGGCGGGCGAGCTGCTAGGCCCTGTCCGAGCACGAGCGGGCCGGCCCGGGGCTTCCGGGCCGGCCCGTCCCGACGGCGGCAGGCGGTACTGAGATGCGTCACTCGCGGTCCGTCGTGGTGTTCTGCTGCGGCGTCGCCCTGGCCGCGGTCGGCTCGGTGTTCGAGCTGGTCTTCGAGCGGGGCGACGGCACCTCGGCGTTCGAGGTGTCCGTCCCGCTCCTGATCGCGGCCTGGTTCCTCGAACGGCGCCGGCGCTGAACCGTAGTCGTGGAGCCCTGGACGGATGATCCGTCCAGGGCTCCAGGGGCGTATTCTCGGCCGGTTTCCGTCCGAACCATTGACCGTCGGCGGCGTCCGGCGCTTGGCTCGTCCCCGGGCCCGCCGACGGGGAGCAGAGGCGGGCCGGACCGACCATCCGGGGAGGACGCAGCACCATGGAACCGAAGAACCGCACCACCCGAGGCCGCCGACTGGCGCGCGCCGCCGCCCTGCTCGCGGTGGCCGCCGCCGTCACCGTCACCGCCGCACCGGCCCAGGCCGCCCCGGTATGGGGCCCCATCACCCAGGTCGACCTCGGCGTGGACGGCGCCCGGGCGAACCAGTCGTCCATCGGCCTGGGCATCAGCGGCAACGGCCGCTACGCGCTGTTCAGCTCGTCCGCGACGAACCTGGTGGCCGACGCGAGCCCCGCCTTCGGCCTGTACGTCCGCGACCTGCGCACCGGCCGCACCGAGCTGGTCAGCCGCGCCGACGACGGCACCGCGTTCAGCTCAGCCACCGAGGCGGCGGGCATCAGCGGCGACGGCCGCTACATCGTGTTCTCCGCCGAGGCGAACGGGGTGTTCGACGTCTACGTCCGCGACCGCGTGAAGGGCCGCACCAGCGCCGTCACCAACGGCACCGCGGCCGGCCCGGGCGACGGCGGCTCCTACGACCCGGCCATCAGCGCCGACGGCCGGCACATCGCCTTCATGTCGACCCGCACCGACCTCGTGCCGGGAGCACCCGTCACACCGAACAAGCGGAACGTCTACGTCACCGACCGCATCACCGGCGCCACCCGCCTGGTCAGCGTCGGTGCCGGCGGACAGGCCGCCGACGGCGACTCGGAGAACCCGACGATCAGCGGCGACGGCCGGACGGTCGGCTTCACCTCCAAGGCCGGGAACCTCCTGCCTGCGGCGGACGCCGGCACCGCGGGCCTGGCCCGGTTGCGCTTCACCACCCTCTACGCCACCGACCTCGACAGCGGCACCACCGTCGTCGCGGGCCTCAACCCCGACGGGACGCCCGGTGCGGCGGCCCCGACCATCCGCCTCAGCCCCGACGGCCGCTACGCCGCCTACGCCCTCAGCGCGACCCCGCTGCCGGGCGGCAAGTCCCGTACCGAACTCTTCGTCAACGACCTGCGGACGAACCGGGTCCAGAGCATCAGGACCTCCACCAACCCGGACGCGATCTGCTGGGGGGAACCGTCGGCGGCCATCACCACCGACGACCGGTGGATCTACTTCTCCGGCGGCTGCTCCGACACGATCATCCGGGCCGGCCAGGCGCGCTTCGACCTGTACCGGCAGGACCTGCGGACCGGGCACACCGAGCTCCTCACCACGGCCTCCGACGGCACGCCGAAGGACGGCGCGGCGGGTGAGCCGTTCGTGACCGACAACGGCAGGACGGTGCTGTTCGGCGACAACAGCTCCAACCTCCTTCCGGGCGGCACGGGCTCCGACTGGCAGGTCTACCTCCGTTCGCTGAAGAACAGCTGACGGTCGACCGGTCAGGGCCGCCCCGGCAGGGCGGCCGAGCCGCTCGCCCGCCCCGTTCCCGGGAGCGTGCCCAGGAACGGGACCGGGCGGGCGGGCGGGCATGGCCGGCTCCGCACGGGTGGGTTCACAGGAACGCTCACCGTCCCGCCAGGAGCGCGGCGACCGCACCGGACACCGACTTCACCGAAATCCCACAGACCCGCCAACTGTCGTGCACACTGGCCTTGTTGGCGGGTTCACGCCAACCATCGACCGGGGTCGCCGACGGACCGGACCCCGCAGCGGCCGGCTCTCCCGAGCCGGTCCACGGGGGGCCGCGGAGGGGCCGGGGCATGCCGTCCGACCTCGCCACCGGGGAGGACAGACCATCATGGAACAACCGAACAGCAGGACCGGCCGCCTGATCCGCGCCGGCTGCGCCCTCGCCGCCGCGCTCCTCGCCGGCACGGCGGCGGCGCCCGCGCAGGCCGCCCCCGGACGGGGCGACACCGAGCTGGTGAGCGTGGGCCCCGACGGCGCGAAGTCCGACGGCTGGTCGAAGACGCTCGGCCTGAGCGGCGACGGCCGGTACGCGCTCTTCATGTCCGAGGCCGACAACCTGGTGCCCGGCGACACCAACGGCCGGCGCGACCTCTTCGTACGGGACCTGTGGACCCGGCACACCGAACGCGTCAACCTCGCCGACGACGGCACCCAGCCGGCCGAGTCCACCAGCGGCGGGGCGATCAGCGGCGACGGCCGGTACGTCGCGTTCAGCACCGAGGCGAGCGGCGTGGCCCCTGGGGAACACCCCGGCCGGATCGCCAACGTCTACGTCCGGGACCTGCGGACCGGCCGCACCGAGCTGGTCACCACCGGGGACCCGGCGTCCGACCAGAGCGGCCGCAACTCCTTCGATCCCGTCCTCAGCTGGGACGGCCGGTACGTGGCCTTCAGCTCCACCCGCACCGACCTGGTGCCCGGCGCGGCCTACCGGCCTTGGGCCTGGAACGACTTCGTCACCGACCGCCGCACCGGCACCACCACCCTGATCACCGTCGGCGCGGACGGCTCCCCGGCCAACGCCGGCTCCGGCTCGGTCACGATCAGCGCGGACGGCGCCACCATCGGCTTCAGCTCGGCGGCCACCAACCTCCTCGCCCCGGACGGACCCGCCGCCCCGCCGCCGTCGCCCGCCGGCACCCCGCCGGGGCTCACCGCCCCCCGCTACGACCCGTACTACGTCTACGACGCGCGCGCCGGCCGCATCCGCGGCGCCAGCATCGACGCCGACGGCGCGCTGCGCCGCCTGGGCGACTTCGGCGGAACGCTCAGCGCCGACGGGCGGTACGCCGTCTTCACCCTGAACGAGCCCGGCGGCCCGCCGGACGGCCCCGGCTCGCACCTGGAGCTGTACGTCCGGGACCTGCGCCAGGGCACCGTGACGAAGGTCAGCACCCCACTGCCCGGCACCACCACCACGCGCTCCTCGCGCAACGGCGTCATGGGCCTCGACGGCCGGTGGGTCGTCTTCGCCTCCGACGCCGAGAACCTGGTGCCCGGGGACACCAACGGCGTCGCGGACGTCTTCCGCCACGACCTGTGGACCGGCCGCACGGAACGGGTGAGCGTGGCCCCGGACGGCTCCCAGACCCCCGGCGCCTCCTCCGCCCCCGTCGTGGACGCCACCGGCAGCACGGTCCTGTTCGTCTCCCAGGACGGCACGCTCACCCCCGGTGACACCAACGGTGTCCAGGACGTCTTCGTCCGCCGCCTGCCGCCGTTGTAGGCGCCCCTCCCGGAGCGCACCCGCCCACCCGGCCGTACGGGCGCCGGGGGCGGGTGCCGCCCCGCCCCCGCTCCCGCCTCACCGCAGTGCGGCTGGAGTACCGGCTAGAGGACCCACTGCCCCGAAGCGTTGTTGTTCTTCATGGTCGGGTTCAGGTCGGGGAAGGTCCCCCTGGCGATCGTCTGGCAGGCGTAGCTGCAGTCCCAACCGCTGTTGTAGTACACCACGTAGGTGTGCATGCTGTAGTTCTTCACCGAAGCCGCCCGGTTGTAGGCGGGCTGCCCCGCACCGTTGCAGTTCCCGGTGAGGCTGTCACAGGCGAAGGTGTACGGGTGGTAGGACCAGTCGTTGATCTCGACCTCCACCGAGGCCCCGTGGTTGTTCGCCGCGGAGTTGTAGTACAGGCAGATCCCACCCGGCGCGTTGGGGCAGGCGTGAGCCGACGCGGGTGCGGCGGTAGCCAGCCCGCCGGCCAGGATGCCGCCCGCCATGGCGACCGCGGCTATGGCCTTCTTGAATCGCATCGCAAAATCCCTTTCCTCAAGGACGTCACATCATTAGTAATTGACGTTCATATGATTGATCATCATATTCCCCGCATTGCCGTCGGACCAGCCGCTGACCTGCGGAAGCGAAAGCGCATGACGATCCGATCGCGGTGACCGTCGCGGCAACGGACAGGCCGATGCCCGTCAGCCGGCCAGCGCCTTCGCCGCTGCCGCGAGCTGGGCCTCCAGGCCCTTCTTGGCTTCCGCCATGGCAGCGGCGTTCTCCTTGATCGCCTGCTCCTCGTAGCCGAAGTCCACCGCGTACCAGACGCCCACCACGTTGGCCTTGCTCCGGCAGGCCGAATCCGCGGTGGCCACCTGTAGTTCCCGCTGCGTCGGCATGGGAGTCTTCGGCCATTCCGGATCGCCTGATGCCGCCGGCGGATCGGGATAGTCGTAGCCGCCGGCCTTCATACAGGACGACCACCGGGCGAACGCCTCACGGGTGCGTGCGTCGTCCCGGGAATCCTTCAAGGTCGCGAACTTGAGGTCCTCGGCGGCCTTGGCGTCGCCCAGTTGGCCGTCCACGGCACCTGTGAGCTGCTGGGTCATCTCGCCGAAGCAGCCGTGATCGGGCACGGTCTGACCGCCGATCACCTGACCACCCGGGCCGAACATCTGGCCGGCATCGGAAGAACCCGTCTGCGCGATCCGCATCTCCGCGGACGGAGTCTGCGTCCGCTCGGCCGGGGCGACCTGACTGGGACGGGCCCCGCCTTCGGGGTGGTAGCCCCACTTCGCCATCAACTCCGGGCTCTGTCGGCCGTAATGGCCGTCGACCCGGGTCTTCGGAGCATCGCTGTCACGCCGCATGGGAATGGGCGTGCGGTTCTCACTGAAACCGAAGCGCGCCAGGCAGCGCGACAACAGCTTGTCCTGCGCTCCGCTGAGCGTCACCCATTGATCCGGGTTCAGAAGATAGGGGTCGAGCGGCAGTGGTCTGTCGTTGGCCGACTGGAGCACCGGTATGCCGGACGGAAAGGCGGACACGGATTCGGACGGCGCACTTGCCAATGGCGCACTCGCCGACGAGGCACTCGCCGGCGGCGCGACGGCCGATCCGGCTGGATCACCGTCACCGGCCCTCGGCGCCGCGCTGGAGCATCCGGCGAGGAGCAACGGCAGTGCGGCCAGCAGAACGGCGGTGGGGTGGCTGCGACGAAACACTGGAGTCTCTTTCAAAACTGGCAGACGCGGCTGCGGGGGGAGACGGGTGAGGCGGCCACTCGCAGGTGAGCGGCAGCACCAGGAACCAAGGCCAGCGCGACGCCACTTAGCGGGCATATAATGACATAGTTTCTGACGCCGTACCAGGTCGGGCAGTCACGGCAGTCGGCAGACGAACTCTCCCCTTGTGCCGAAAAGGCGATGACACCCACTCACCGGACTGCGTATCCTTCGCCGGGAGGTGGGCGCCTTGGAGATCACGGTGCAGTGGATCAGAACATCGTGGACGAAACAGTCCAGGGGAGGCGAGGCCGCCGCTCGACGGAACGCGGCCCCGGTGGGCTTCGCCGCGCCTCCGGCCCCGGCTTCCTTCGCACACGTCGTCCGCATGCACGAGCACGATCGTTTCGAGCCGCGGGAGACCCTGGAGGAGCGCCGGGAGGTGGAGGTCAGCCTCCGGGAGGCGGACGGCCGGCTGCGGGTGCTTCCCCACGTGCATCCCCTGTTCGGGCTGCCGCCTCGTTCCCGCAGGCCGCCGGCGGTGCGGCTCGGCCCGGGCCAGTGGGTGCGCTGGCAGCTGAACTACCGCTTCAGCAGCGCGGCCGGGGTGCGGGACTGGTCGTACTGGCTGGACACGTTCAACGTCGCCTACGGCCCCGTGGACGCCGACGTGTTCCTGTCGGCGCCGACCGTGCTCGTCGATGAGTGCGGACCGCTGCGGTAGGCCGCCGGCCTGATCGGCCGACGGTGCGCCGGCGACGTGTCGGCGATGTGCCGGTGGTGACGTCCCGATGCGGGCCGACTTCCCACGCGTGAGCGGCGGCGGATCGGAAGCTCGTGAAGGAACGGACGTTCACGGACGGCGACCACGGCCCCCAGCACGTGCAGCTCGAACTGCGCGGTGGCCGAGGCGACCGAGGTCTGGGCGGCCTGCGTGATCGGCCCGGTCGGGCTGGGGCTGAACTCCAGGACATCGATCGGCCCCAGAGCCTCCTTCGCCGCGGTTGGGAGAGTTTGTGCAAGGTCATTGCTGGTTCGTGAGACGGCGGGTTAGCTTCACTCCTGCACCACCCGTCCCGTACCAGCCCGGCCGGCACTCCGTTCCCGGCCGGGTCCCGCACCCGGATGATGTGGAGAGCACATGGCTCGAATAGGTTCCTTACTCCGGCTCGGCCTGGCCGCACCGATCGTGCTGTCGCTGACCGCCTCGCTCGGCGCCCTCCCCGCGACGGCCTCGGCGACGCCCGGAACACAGTCGGCCGCGCAGGGCGTCGCGCGGGCCGCCGCGCAGGCCGAGGACGCGAACACGCTGGCGTACGTCGTCAACACCAGGACCGACCGTCGCACGATCGCAGCGGTACAGCGGGCCGTCACCGCGGCCGGCGGCACCATCGTCGTCACCCACGACGCGATCGGCGTCATCGTCGTCCACTCGGCGAACCCCGACTTCGCCCGGCGCATGCGCGCGGTGCCCGGCGTGCAGTCGGCGGGGGCCACCCGGACCTCGCCGCTGAGCCCGGCGGGGGCCGCCGACGCGGGCTCGGTGCGGCGCCTCTCCGAGGCCGAGGCCGCGAGCATCGGGAAGGCGTCCGGCGACGGCACCGAACCCCTCGAAGCCGAGCAGTGGGCGCTGCGGGCGATCGGCGCGGACAAGGCCGCGAAGATCAACCCGGGCAGCAGGAACGTCACGGTCGCCGTGATCGACACCGGCGTCGACGACACCCACCCGGACCTCGCCCCGAACTTCTCCCCCTCGCAGTCCGCGAGCTGCGCCAGCGGCAAGGCCGACACCACGTACGGCGC
Source organism: Kitasatospora sp. NPDC056651 (assembly GCF_042792155.1). Classification (NCBI taxonomy): domain Bacteria; kingdom Bacillati; phylum Actinomycetota; class Actinomycetes; order Kitasatosporales; family Streptomycetaceae; genus Kitasatospora; species Kitasatospora sp. NPDC056651. The sequence goes on from NZ_JBHTWX010000058.1 coordinate 51,489, forward strand.
CTGGCGGCCGGTGGACCCGGACTACTTCCACGGCACGCACGTGGCGGGCACGATCGCCGCGGCCCGCAACGGCGTCGGTGTCGCGGGCGTGGCCCCCGGGGTGAAGGTCTCCGGCATCACGGTCTCCCAGCCCACCCCGCGCCAGCTGATCTACGCCGAGAGCGTCGTCTGCGCCTTCGTGTTCGCCGCCGACCACGGCGTGCAGATCACCAACAACAGCTACTACGTGGACCCGTGGCAGTACAACTGCCTGGACGACCCCGACCAGAAGGCCATCATCGACGCGGTCAACCGCGCCCAGCTCTACGCGCAGCGCAAGGGCACCCTCAACGTCGCCGGGGCCGGCAACGCCAACCACGACCTGGCCTCCGACGGCTTCACCGACGGCGGCAGCCCCAACGACTCCACCCCGGGGAGCCGGACGGTCGACCCGCACACCTGCTGGGACCTGCCCGCACAGCTGCCGGGCGTGGTCACGGTCAGCGCGATCGGAGCCACCAACGCGCGGGCGTACTACTCCAACTACGGCCTCGGCGTGATCGACGTCGCGGCGCCGGGCGGCGACCAGTACCAGGCCTCGGACACGCCGTCCCGGTCGGGCGGCATCCTGTCGACGCTGCCGAACAACCAGTACGGCTACGAGCAGGGCACGTCCATGGCCACGCCCCATGTCGCCGGTGTGGCCGCGCTGTTGAAGTCCGCCCATCCGAACGCGACGCCGGAGCAGTTGCAGGCCATGCTCAAGGCCCAGGCCGACAACCCGGGGTGCCCGACGACCCGGGCCGCGGGGACCGCCGGGGCCGCCGGGGCCGGCGACGGCGCCGCGGACGCCGTCTGTGCGGGTGGCGAACGCGTCAACGGCTTCTACGGCTTCGGCATCGTCAACGCCCTGCGCGCGGTCAGGTAGCCGGTACCGCCCGTTCGGAGGCCATGCCGCCGGAATCAGCAGCGGGGCGTGCGCGCCGGGCGCGCGTCCGGGCACCTCCAGGCGCGTTCGGGTACGTCCCGGCACGTCCGGGCGCCCTGTCGGCCGGCTGGGCCGTAGCGGGGGCGCGGGGCCCCCGCCCCCGCGGCCCGGCGGCCGCCCCCGGCCGGGGCGCGGACCGGCGGGGAGG
>NZ_JBHTWX010000059.1:0-10434 GCF_042792155.1 Kitasatospora sp. NPDC056651
GGCCCGGCCTCCTGTTCCTGGTCAGGCCGCCAGTACCTCCCGGACGGCGGCCAGCCACTCGTCCGCGAGGCGGCGGGCGGTGGCCTCCTCGAAGAGCTGGGTGTCGTACTTCAGGAAGGCCTTGTAGCCGTCGCCGTCCCGGTAGACCTCCAGGGCGAGGGGGTACTCGCCCGGGTAGGGCAGGTCGTCGAAGGTGCGGAGGTCCAACTCTCCCGGCCCGGTGGGGGACCCGTCGGTCAGCAGCCGGGCGCCGTCGAAGTTCTGGAACAGGAAGTTGGTGCGCACCAGCGGTTCTTCGGCGGCCCGGGCGCCGCCCCGGGCGCGGGCGATCCCGGCCAGCGGGTAGGCGCCGTGCTCGATCCCGGCCACCACCCGGCGGTGCAGCGTGCGGAGCAGCTCGGCGGTGTCCCCCATGGTCGTGGAGCGGATCGGCAGGCAGTTCGCGAACTGGCCGACCACGTCCTGGAACCGCTCCTCGTAACGCGCGGCCGTGGTGACCCCGGTGATCAGGTCGCTCTGGCCGGTCGCCCGGTGGAGGAGCCGGGTGTAGCCGGCGAGCAGCACGGTCGAGACGCTGACCCGGTGCCGCTTCGCGGCCTCGGCGACCTCGTCGGCCAGCTCCCGCGGCAGCCGCAGGGTGATCGCCTCCGCCCGGGGCAGTCGCCCGGGGACCGGCGGACGGTCGTAGGGCAGGTCGAGCGTCCCGGTCGCGCCGGCCAGCTCCGCGAGCCAGTGGTCGCGGTGCCGCAGGCCTCCCGGACCGGTCAGCAACTCCTGCTCCCAGGTGACGAATTCGCCGAACTCGGCGTCCCGCAGCCGGCCCCGGCCGAGGTAGCACTCCCGCAGGGTGCGGACCAGCACCGCCGTCGAGGTGCCGTCCAGCAGGATGTGGTGCGCGGTGATCAGCAGCAGCCGGCGGCCGTCGGGGAGCGTGACCAGGTGTGCCCGGACCAGCGGGCCGGCGGCCAGGTCGAAGGGGATGCCCACCAGCGCGCGCAGCGCGGCCAGTTGGCCTGCCCTGGTGGTGGCGGTGAGCTCGACCCGGGCGAAGGACGGGCCCCGGGCCGGATCGACGTCCAGGTGCGGGACGCCGCCCTGCTCGGTGACCACCGCGCCCAGGACCGGGTGGATCCGGGACTGCTCGCGGACCGCGCGTTCCAGCGCCGCCTCGTCCGGCTCGCCGTGCACCTCGAAGAGGATCGGGAGGTGGTAGGCGATGGAGTCCGGGCAGCGCGACTGGTCCCGGTACATGGTCAGTTGGCCGCTGGCCAGGGGCCACCGCCGGCCGGGGGCGGCGCCGCCGAGACGGGCGCAGAGGGCGTCGACGCTCTCGGCCTCGAACAGCAGGGTGGGGGAGATCTCCTCGCCGAAGTCCTCGCGCAGGGCGTTGGTGAGCTGGAGCACGAGGATCGAGTCCAGGCCGTAGTCGGTGAGCGGGGTGGAGGTGTCGATCCGCTCGGCCGGGATGCCGAGGACGGTCGCGGCCTTGGCGAGGATCAGTTCGGCCGCGGCGGAGGGTGCGGGCGGGACCAGGGCCGGGACCGGAGCCGGAGCCGGAGCCGGGGCCGCGGGCGAAGGCGGGGGCGGGGGCGCGACGGTCCGGGCGGGCGGTGCCTCGACGGTGCGGGACGCCGGTGCCTCGACGGTGCGGGACGCCGGTGCCTCGACGGTGCGGGCAGCCGCGGGCAGGGGCGCCGGCGGGCCGTCGGCCACCAGCTGCCGGGACACCCCGTCGCTCTCCGCCGCGATGACCTGCTGACCGAGCGGCAGCGCCCGGGACACCGGGAAGACGACGGTGCGGAAGCCCTCACCGGCCAGCACGTCCCGCCAGCTCTCCGGCGAGAGCGCCGGCGAGCCGGGAATCCTCAGCGACCGGTCGTCGAACAGCCACCAGCCCTCCAGCAGGCCGAAGGTCACATGGCTGAACAGGTCGAAGGCCGACAGCTCGTTCAGCAGCAGCCAACCCCCGGGCCGCAGCGCGGCCTTGGCGTTGCGCAGGGTGGTGCGGGTGTCCCTGGTCGCGTGCAGCACGTTCGCGGCGATGACCAGGTCGAAGGCGCCCTCGGTGATCTCCTGCCCGGCGAGCGGCCGCTCGATGTCGAGCAACCGGCAGTCCAGGTAGGGGACTTCCGGCCCGTAGGAGGCCCGGGCGTGGTTCAGGAAGGCCTTGGAAAGGTCCGTGTAGACGTAGCTCCCGATGCTCTCCTGGTACTGCTTGAGCGCCGCGAACATCCCCACGCTGGTGCCGCCGGTGCCCGCGCCGATCTCCAGGATCCGCAGCCGTGCGCCGGGCTCCCGGCGCAGGCGCTCGGCGACCAGGGCGGCGGCCGTCCTGGACATGGCGCGGTTGAACAGGTCGGCGACCCGGTTGTTCCGGTAGCAGCCCTCCACCAGTTCCATGGAGCCGCGCGGGAACATCACGTCGGTGGGCCGGGTGCGGCCGGTCAGGATGCCCGGCAGCGCCCGGAGCATCGCCGAGGCCAGGCGCAGCTCCGCCGCCCGGTCCGGGTCCGCGGACCACCGTTCGCACTGCCGCTCCCAGCGGCCCAGCACGACGTCCACCGGATCGGCGGGCACCAGGGCCGGTTCCGAGTGCTCCCACCACCGCGCGTACTGCGGCAGGACCGCCGCGCGGTCGACGCCGGCCAGCTGCGCGGCGAGGACCTTGGCGATCCACGGGTCCCGTTCGGCGCGCCGCCACCGCACGTCCTCGCCCAGCTCGGCGTCCGCCTCGTCGACGCCGGTCGGCAGCGCGCCGGGGTGCGGCAGCGCGACCGGGCCGGGCGCGGTCACCCGGGTGGCGCGGTCGAAGTTGGGCAGGGTGTTGCGCCGGTCGGTCCGGACGTAGGCGAGCTGGGGCTGCGCACCGCCGAGCAGGGCGTCCAGCGCGGCCAGCCCCTCCGGCGGCTCGATCGACACCAGCCCGACCCGGGTCATCCGCTCCCGGTAGAACTCGGAGGTCACACTGCCGAGACCGCCCCACCAGCCCCAGTTCATGGTGCGGACCGGGGTGTCCCAGTGCCGGCCCAGGGCGTGGGCGTAGGCGTCGCTGAAGGTGCATCCGGCCGCGTAGTTGCCCTGGCCGGCGGCGGTCGTGAAGGACTGCATGGAGGACAGCAGGACCGCGAAGTCCAACGGCTCGCCGTCGAAGGCCTCGGCCATCGCGGTCGTCACGTCGACCTTGGCGGCCAGGGCGGCGCGCAGGTCGGCCTCGTCCATCCGGGCGAAGGTGCGGTCGCGCAGCACCAGGGCCGCCTGGACGACGCCGTGCACCCGGGGGTGCTCGCGCCGCACCTCGTCCAGGGCCCGGCGCAGCGCGGCCGGGTCACCGGCGTCGGCCTGGAGGTAGCGGACGTGCTCGGGCCCGCCGGCGGCGCGGATCCGGTCGGTGACCGCCTCGTCCTGGGCCCGGCGGCCGATCCAGGTGACGTGGGCGCCGTGGTTCTCGACGACGTGCCGGGTCCACGCCGAACCCAGGCCGCCGGCGCCGCCGATGACGACGTACACGCCGCCGTCCCGGTACACCGGGCGCCGCGGGGCCTCGCACGGGGCCCAGCGGCGGGCGAGCCACTGGCCGGCCCGCCGGACCCAGGAGTCGTCGGGGGAGTGGGCGGGCAGTTCGGTGAGGTCGGCGGGCCAGCCGGAGCCGTCCAGGTCGACCCTCCGGACGGTCCAGTGGCCGTACTCCCGGCCCAGCGAGCCGAACAGGCCGTGCAGTCCGGCGTGCGCGGGCTGGACGGCGTCGTCCGGGTGGGTGGCGAGCGCCCGGGTGGTCACCAGGGTGATACCGAGCGGCCTGGCGTCGTAGCCCGCCGCGATCAGCGCCTTCACCAGGAGGAACGCCGCCACCACGCCGTCCTGCTGGGCGGCGGTGTAGCCGGCGGCGTCGGTGGGCGCGAGCTTGCTCTCGGGCGCCGCCCACACCAGGTGGTCGATCGGGCCGAGGCCGCGCAGTGCCGCCGTCGCCTCCTCGACGGTCGCCGAGGAGGGCAGCGGCCAGCCGAGCGCGCCCTCGACCGGGGTCGGGCCGCCGACGACCAGCACGCGGTCGGCGGGGGAGGGGACGCGGGGGCCGGTCACGGTGATCGGGTCCCAGACGGGGGCGTAGAGGGCGGGGTCGGCGGGTGCCTCGGAGTGCGCGTCGGCGTGGGCTTCGGCCTTCGGTTCGGTTCGGGGTTCGGTTCGGGGCTCGGTTCGGGGATCGGCCTTCGGTCCGGTCCGGCGGGAGCTGTAGCCGGTCAGCCGCACCCGGACTTCGCCGTCCCCGTCCACCAGGTCGATGTCGAGCCGGCCGAGCGGTCCGGCGTCGATGCCCCGCACCACGGCCGTCATGGCCGGCACACAGGGCGCGAACAGGTCGAGCCGCTCCAGCGCGAACGGCACGGCGGTGTCGCGCAGTTCGGTCAGGTGCGCCGCGACGGTGGCCTGGATCGCCGAGTCCAGCAGGGCGGGGGCGAGCGCCCCCGGCTCGGCCCCGTCGGGCAGGGCCAGTTCGGCGAGCACCGTGCCGGTGCCCACGTGGGCCCGCCGGATCGCCCGCAGGGTCGGGCCGTGCTCGATGCCCATCGACCGCAGCGCCGCGTGGATCCGTTCGCCGGTCACCGTCTCCGGGCAGGCGGCGCGCAGCGCGGCGAGGTCCACCCGGGCCGGGCGCGGGGCGTCCGAACGGGCCACCGTGCCCTCACAACGGACGGTCCCGCCGGTCGAGACCTCGAACCGGTGGCCGCCACGGGGGTTGGCACGCAGGCCGACCAGCACCTCGACGGGCTCCGCGCCGACCTCCAGCGGCTGGACCCAGGTCACATTGGTCATCCGGAGCCGGTCGCCGCCCAGGGCCCGGCGGGCCAGCTCCAGGTGGGCGACGGCCGGCAGGATGTGCCGGCCCCCCACGACGTGGTCGCGCAGCAGGCCGTCCGTACGGGACAGCGTGAGGCGGTCGCGGTCGCGGTCGCGGTCGCGGTCGCGGTCCTGGGCCCGGTCCCGGTCCCGGTCGCGGTCCTGGGCCTGGTTGCGGGCGGCGGTGGGCCCGTGCCGGTCCCGGGCGAACGGGTACGTCGGCAGCGGGACGAGGCGGGCCGGCGGCGGGGCCGGGGCGTCGGTGGCCGGGCGGGCGGGCGCGGTGCCGTCGAGGACCGCGAGCAACTCGCCGGTGTCGCCCGCCAGGCAGGCGAAGCGGTGCTCGAAGTGCTTGCGGCCGACCCAGAGCGTGTGGGCGAGGTCGTCCAGCCGCACCGAGGGATCGGCCCGCAGGTGCGCGGCCAGCCGTCGCCGCTGCTCGGCGAGCTGGTCCCCGGTGCGTGCCGACAGGACCACCGGAAGGTCCGTGCGCGGCGCCGGGGGCCGCTCGACCCGCGGCGCCTCCTCGATGACGACGTGGGCGTTGGTGCCGCTGGCGCCGAACGAGCTCACCACCCCGCAGCGCGGGCCGCCGTCGGGTGAAGTCCATTCGCGGGAACGGGTGTTGACGTAGAACGGGCTGCCGGCCAGCGGGACGGCCTCGTTGGCGGTCTCGAAGTTCAGCGAGGCGGGGATCCGCCGGTGCCGGAGCGCCAGCAGGACCTTCAGCACGCCCGCGATGCCGGCGGCGAACTGGGTGTGCCCGATGTTGGTCTTCACCGAGCCCAGTGCGCAGTACTCCGTCCGGTCGGTGCGGGCGCGGAACACCCGGTCCAGCGCCCGGAACTCGATCGGGTCGCCCAGCGGGGTGCCGGTGCCGTGCGCCTCGACCAGGCCGATCCGCTCCACGTCGATGCCGGAGCGCTCGTACAGGTCGCTCATCAGGCTCTCCTGGGAGAGCGAACTCGGGGCGGTGATCCCGTTGGTGGCGCCGTCCTGGTTGACCCCGACGGCCGTGATCACCCCGTGTACGTGGTCACCGTCCGCCAGGGCGTCGGCGAGCCGCTTGAGCACCACCACCCCGACGCCCTCGCCGGGGACGAAGCCGTCCGCCCGGTGGTCGAAGCTGTGGCAGCGGCCGCTCGGGGAGAGCATCCCGGCGCGGCCCGCGAGACCGTACAGCCGGGGCGTGGCCTGGACGAACACCCCGCCGGCCAGGGCGATCGAGGTCTCGCCGGACCAGAGGTCCTTGCAGGCCAGGTCGATCGCCACCAGCGAGCTGGAGCAGGAGGTGTCGACGGCGATCGCCGGGCCCTTGAGGTCGAGGGCGTAGCTGACCCGGCTGGGGATCACCGAGGCCATGTTGCCCCACAGGGCCTGGGCCGGGGCGGCGTCGTCCAGCAGCTCCAAGTAGTCCCCGGCCCAGGCGCCGACGTACACGCCGCACCGGCGCTGCTCCATCCGGCCCGCGTAGCCCGCGTCCTCCAGGGCCTTCCACGACTCCTCCAGCAGCAGCCGCTGCTGGGGGTCCATCACGGCGGCCTCGGTGCCGGAGATGGTGAAGAACATCGCGTCGAACTCGTCGATCCGGTCGAGGAAGCCGCCCCGGGTGCAGGGGCTGACTCCGTCGAGGCGGAAGCGGGTGGCATCGGTGACCAGGTCGTCGCCGTGCTCCAGGCGGGTCCACAGCTCGTCGAGCGAGCCGGTGCCGGCGAACCGGCCGCTCATGCCGACGATCGCGATCGGGCCCCGGGCCGGGTCGGCGGCGCGGACGGCGGCGGTGGCGGGTGCGGCGGTGGGTGCGGCGGTGGCGGATACGGGGGTGGCGGTGGGGACGGGTTCGGGCGTGCCGGGGACGGGCCCGGTGGCGATCAGCTCGTGGTAGTCGCCGAGCAGGTGGGCGGTCAGCCGGTCCACCGTGCTGTGGTCGAACACCACCGTGGTCGAAAGGTCCAGCGAGAGCGCGGTGTTGAGCTCGTGGACGACCCGCACGGCGAGGATGGAGTCCAACCCCAGGTCGGCGAACGCCAGCCCGTCGAGGACCTCCGAGGCGTCCATCGCGAGGGCGGCGGCGACCTTCTCCCGCACCAGCGCGGGCACCAGCCGATCGAGGTCGGCCGGTTCCGGGGCGCTGACGGGCGCGGGTGCGGGCACCGGTTCCGCCATGGGTACAGGCGCGGGTATGGGTGCGGGTATGGGCGCGGGCGCGGCCCCGGCCCGGGGCAGGTCGGCGATCCAGAACCGCTCCGCCGCGAACGGGTACGTCGGCAGCGAGAGCGTCCGCCGCGGCTCCCGGTGCAGCAGCCGCCAGTCGACGCCGATGCCGGACGCCCACAGGGCGGCGAGCTTGGACAGCTCCCCGGCGGCACTCCACCGCCGGACGAGCAGCTCCTGCAGGTCGCCGTCCGAGGCGAGTTCCGCGAGCAGTCCGTCGGACGCCCCGGCGCTGCCCCGGTGCCCACGGCCGTCGCGCAGCGCGGCCCGCAGGTCCCCGGTCGAGGAGACCGCGACCGCGTACCGCTCGGCCATCGCCTCCCGCCCGGTCTGGAGGGTGTACGCGAGGTCGGCCAGCGGCGTCCGCGGCTCACGGTCGAGGAACGCGGCCAAGCGGTCGACGGAGGCGGTGAGTTGCTCGGGCGTCCGGGCGGACAGGACGACGACCTGCTCGGCGCCGTCCTCGGTGTCGTCTGCGGGTTGCACGGGATACTCCTCGACGATCACGTGCGCGTTGGAGCCGCCGGCACCGAAGGAGGACACCGCCGCGATCCGCGGGCCGTCACTGTGCCAGGGCGCCAGTTCGCGCTGGAGCCGGAAGGGGGAAGACCCGAAGTCGATGTTCGGGTTGGGCTGTTCGGCGTGCAGCGTGGGCACCAGCTCCCGGTGTCCGAGCTGGAGCAGCACCTTGGTGAGGCCGGCCACGCCGGCCGCGGCCTCCAGGTGCCCGATGCCGGACTTCACCGAGCCGATCGCGCAGTACTGCCGGTCCTCGGTGTCCTGCCGGAACGCCCCGGCCAGCCCGGCGACTTCGATCGGGTCGCCCAGCTCGGTGCCGGTGCCGTGCGCCTCCACGTAGCCGACCTGCCGGGCCGAGACGCCGGCCCGGTCGAGCACCTCGCGGATCAGCGCGGACTGGGCGGTCGGGCTCGGCACGGTGTAACCGGTGCTGCGCCCACCGTGGTTGACGCCGCTGGCGCGGATCAGCCCCAACACCCGGTCCCCGTCGGCCAGTGCCCGGGACAGCGGCTTCAGCAGCACGCAGCCGGCTCCCTCGCCCGGCACGAACCCGTGGCCGCCGGCGCCGAAGCTGCGGCAGTACCGGTCCTCCGAGAGCATGCCGGAACGGCACAGCTCGACGTAGTCCAGCGGGTGGGAGTAGACGTTCGCGCCACCGGCGATCGCCACCTCGCAGGCGCCGCCGCGCAGTTGCTCGCAGGCCTCGTGGATCGCGGTGAGCGAGGCCGAGCACATGGTGTCCACGGTCAGGCTCGGCCCGCGCAGGTCCAGCAGGTACGAGACCCGGGCACTCAGCGAGGCGAACGACAGCCCGGGGACGACGAGTTCACCCGAGGGCAGGCGGCCCGCCTCGTGCCGGGCGTGCCCGACCTTGGTGACACCCGCGAACACCCCGACCCGGTGGGCGTGCTGGTCGGCGAGACGCGCCCGGGTGTACCCGGCGTCCTCCAGCACCTCCCAGGCGGCCTGGACGAACAGCCGCTCCTGCGGGTCCATCGCGTACGCGTCGCGCGGGGCGATGCCGAAGAACCTCGGGTCGAAGTCCGCGAAACCGTCGAGGAAGCCGCCCCACTTGCTGTAGCTGCGCCCGCCGGCCACCGCGGTGGTTCGGTCGGCCTCGAAGAAGCCGTCCAGCGGCCACCGGTCCAGCTCCCGGACGCAGTCGCGGCCGGCCCGGAGGTTCTCCCAGAACGCGTCCAGGTCGTCGGCGCCGGGGTAGCGGCCGCTGAGGCCGATGACGGCGATGGGCTCGTCGGAGGCGGCGCCCGGCCGGGGCTGCGGCTGAGGCTGCGACCGCGGTCGCGGCTGAGCCTGCGGTCGCGGCTCCGGGGCGGGCTGCGGCCGGGGGCCGGCGCCGAGGGCGGCGGCCACCGCCCGCAGGGTGGGCTGCTCGTAGAAGAGAGTCGAGGAGACCCCGGGGTAGAAGGGGGCGAGGGCGCGGTTGAGCTGGATCACCATCACCGAGTGGAGGCCGATGTCGACGAACGGCCGGTCCGGATCGATCTCCGCCGAGGAGAGCTTGCTGACCTCGGCGAAGACCTGGAGCAGGTGGTCCAGCACCTGCGCGGGTGCCGGTGCGGGCGCCGGTGACGGCGTGGGCGCGGGTGCGGGCACGTGCGCGGGTGCCGGTGCGGGCGCGCCGTGGTGCACCCAGACCTGGTCCGCCCCGGTGTGCCAGGCGTCGACCAGGGCGGCGAGGCCCGTCTCCGTCGGCATCGGCAGCAGTCCGCGGTCCTCCCACAGGTAGGCCCGGGTGCGCTCGTCCACGGCCATGCCGCCGTCCCGCCACAGCGGCCAGGCGACGGACAGCGTCCGGCCGCGCCGCTGCCCCCGGGCGACCGAGGCGTTGCGGGCGGCGGCGAACTCGTCCACGAAGGCGTTGGCGGCCGCGTAGTCGCACTGCCCCGGGTTGCCGGTGATCCCGGAACCGGAGGAGTAGACGAGGAGGAACTCCAGCGGGCAGTGCCCGGTGGCCCGGTCGAGGTGGACGAGGCCGTCCGCCTTCGCGCCGAGGACCTCCTCCCACCGGGCCCGGGTCTTGTCCGCGAGCGGGGCGTCGTGGACCACGCCGGCGGCGTGCACCACCCCGGTGACCTCGCCGGCCTCGGCGACGAGGTGGCGGACCTCCTCCCAGCGCGAGACGTCGGCCCGTACGTAGCGCGCCTCGGCGCCCGCCCGGCGCAGGTCGGCCAGCAGCGCCGACACCCGGTCGTCGGCGGGCGAGCGGCCCGCGAGGACGAGGGTGGGCCGCCGGACGTCGGCGGCGATCCGGCGGGCCGTCGCGGCGCCGATGCCGCCGGCCCCGCCGGTGACGAGGTAGACGCCGCCGTCGCGCCACGGCGGGGCGGAGCTGGTGGCGGCGGGAACGGCGGGGGCCCAGGTACGGGTCTGCCGGACGCCGCCGAGGTAGCGGACCAGGTCGTCCGCGCCGTCGGCGTTCTCCGCGACCGCCGAGGCCACCGCGGCCGGGTCGGCGGCCGTGGCGCCGTCCAGGACGATCACCTGGCCGAGGAACCGGGGGTGCTCCTTGGCCGCCGAGCGCAGCAGGCCGGCCAGGGCGGGGGACTCGGAGACCACCTGGACCAGCACCGTGCCGTCCTCGGCTGTGAGGGCCCGGACGGTCTCCAGCAGCTTCCAGGACAGGTCGCGGAAGCGGCTCTCCGGCCGCCGCCTGGCCGTCTCCAGCCGGATCGCCCCGGGGACGTCCGCGTCGACGCCGCAGAGGACGACGGCGCGGCGGTCGTGGCGGCGCCCCGAAGCGGGGGCGGGAACGGCGGGCGCCCAGCGCGGGACCGACAGGGTGGTGACGGCCTCCCGGGCGGCGTCGGGACCCGGAGCCGGAGCCGGAGCCGGAGCCGGAGGCGC